>JBEBXB010000016.1:0-16415 GCA_040391885.1 Conexibacter woesei
GACCAGGGCACGCGAGACCCCCGCTTCTCTGGCGACATCCTCCATCGTCGGCTTCTTGGACTCCAAACCCCCGGCCTCCCGTGGCCCATCTTCACTTGACGTCTTGACTTGACACCCATCGGTTGGGTGGTGTAACAATAGCGGTGTTAGAGCGCTCCAACCAGAATTGCATTTTCTTTTGGACAAAGCGTTGGAAACGAGAGATGGAGGAGAGTTATTTTGCGCCTGAACCGATTGGTGAAGGGATTACTGGCACTGTTTGCCGTTGCCCTGGCAGCGGTTGCGATTGGATGTGGCAACGACGACAGCAGCGGGTCCGATTCCGGCTCGTCCGACTCGTCGAGCTCGGACCTGACCTTTGCGATGGTCACCCACGGGGACGCCGGGTCGTTCTGGACCGTCGTCAAGAACGGAGCCCAGCAGGCGGCCGATGACCTCGGCGTCAAGCTGAATTACAGCGAGTCGGTCAACGATCCGCAGAAGCAAGCCCAGATGATCGACGCCGCGATCAGCGACAAGGTGGACGGCCTCGCCGTTTCCGGTCCCGTTCCCGATGCGATTCGCAGTTCGCTGAAGAAGGCCGACAACGCGGGTATCCCGATCATCGTTCTCAACGCGGGCACCGAGCTCGTCGATGAGGTCGGGGCGCTCGAGTTCGTCGGGCAGGAAGAGTCCATCGCCGGAGAGGCCGTCGGTGAACGGGCCAAGGAAGAAGGCGCGACCAAGGTTCTCTGCGTGATCCACGAGCAGGGCAACGTCTCGCTCGAAGATCGATGCAACGGCGTCAAGAAGGGCTTTGGCGGCGATGTCCAGACGATGCAGGTCAAGGGCACCGCGGACATCAACACCTCGCTGACCGAGATGCAGTCGAAGCTGCAGTCCGACAAGTCGATCGACTTCGTCGTGACCCTGAACGGTGAGATCGCGGACGCCGCGGTCGACTCGGTCAAGGGCGCGGGCTCCGACGCCAAGATCGGCACGTTCGACCTGAGCGGCCCCGTCGTCCAGGCGATCGAAGATGGCGAGATCCAGTTCGCCGTCGATCAGCAGCAGTACCTGCAGGGTTACCTGCCGGTCACGTTCCTGAAGCTCTACGCCGACAACCAGAACACGGTTGGTGGCGGTCTACCGGTCCTCACCGGACCCAGCTTCGTGACCAAGGAGAACGCTGCCGCTGTCGCCAAGCTGGCCGAAGAAGGCACTCGGTGAACCAGCAGCTCCAGCCATCGACACCGCCCCCGGGAGGGGCGGTGTCGACGGTTGACGACCGCCGGGGCCAGGTCGGACGCCTGACCTCCCTCGGGCGGAGACCGGAAGTAGGCGCCGCGATCGCCGTCGTCGTCGTCGGCGTCTTCTTCGCATTCCAGTCGTCGACCTTCCTGACCCTGGACGGGATCGCCAACTGGACCGACGTCGCCTCGACGATCGCGATCCCGGCGGTCGCCGTAGCCCTGCTGATGATCGGCGGGGAGTTCGACCTTTCGGCCGGCGTGATGACCGGCACCGCCGGCCTCACCATGGGCATCCTTGGGACCGAGGTCGGCCTGAACATATGGCTGGCGATCGCGATCACCCTCGCCTTCGCCGCCACCATCGGATTTCTCAACGGCTACATGGTGCAGCGCACCAAGCTGCCGAGCTTCATCGTCACCCTCGCCACGTTCTTCATGCTTCAGGGAATCAACCTGGGGGTGACCAAGGCCATCGTCGGTGGTGTCATCGTCGGCGGGATCGACAAGGCCCCGGGCTACGACCTCGCGCACAGCATCTTCGCCGGGACGTTCTGGAGCCCGCATGACTTCCAGCTCTCCCTCGTCTGGTGGGTGGTGCTCGCTGCGATCGGCAGCTGGGTCCTCACCCGCACCCGGATCGGCAACTGGATCTTCGCGGTCGGCGGCGACGCCGAGGCGGCCCGCAACACCGGTGTTCCCGTGGACCGGGTCAAGATCGGCCTCTTCATGACCACCGCGACCCTGGCCGCGCTGACCGGGATCATGATCGCGCTCCGTCTCGGCTCGATGCAGGCGGGGCAGGGAGTCGGCGAGGAGTTCCAGTACATCATCGTCGCGGTCGTCGGCGGCTGTCTGCTGACCGGTGGCTTCGGATCGGTGATCGGTTCCTCGCTGGGTGCCGTGATCGTCGGCATGGCCTTCATCGGAATTCAGTTCGCCGGATGGAACACCGACTGGCGGTTCCTGTTCCTCGGACTGATCCTGCTGATCGCGGTGCTGGTCAACAACTACATTCGCCGTGCCGCGGAAGGAGCGAAGTCATGACCACCGCAACGCCGACCACCCCGGAGACGGCCGCGGCCCCGCTGCTCGAGGTCCGCGACGTCGCCAAGCATTTCGGCAACGTCAGCGCCATCACAGGCATCAACGCCAAGGTCAAGGCGGGGGAGATCACCTGCATCCTCGGTGACAACGGGGCCGGAAAATCCACCCTGATCAAGATCCTCTCGGGGGTTCACCAGCCCTCCGAGGGGGAGATGCTGGTCGACGGTGTCCCGACGGTCTTCACGTCGCCCCGCGACGCGCGCGCCGTCGGGATCGCGACCGTGTTCCAGGATCTCGCGACCGTTCCGCTGATGTCCGTCTGGCGGAACTTCTTCCTCGGCTCCGAACCGGAGAAGGGCCGTGGGCCGCTGCGGCGCATGGATGTGAAGAAGGCCCAGGGAATCATGCGTGAGGAGATGGCCAAGATGGGCATCGACGTGCGCGACCCCGACCAGCCGGTCGGCACGCTGTCCGGCGGTGAGCGCCAGGCGGTCTCGATCGCCCGGGCGGTCTACTTCGGCGCCAAGGTGCTGATCCTCGACGAGCCGACGTCGGCCCTCGGGGTCAAGCAGTCCGGCGTGGTCCTTCGATACCTGGTCCAGGCCCGGGAGCGGGGGGTGGGTGTCATCTTCATCACCCACAACCCGCATCACGCCTACCCCGTCGGCGACCGATTCATCGTGCTCAATCGCGGCAAGGTGATCGGTTCCTGGGCCAAGGGCGAGATCGACCGTCAGGAGCTGGTCCAACTGATGTCCGGTGGGGCAGAACTGGAAGCGCTCTCCCACGAGCTGGAACAGGCAACCGGCGAATCGCCGCTTCCTTCGCAGGCGGTGCTGCCGACCAGCGAAAACCCGCTCCCACCCGGAATCGAGTGAGCAATGTCTGATCCCCAAGCAACGGGCGGGCGTTCCCGGCCCCGGATCGGCGTCGGCCTGGTCGGCTTCGGCTGGCTCGGCCACGCCCACAGCCGGGCGATCCTGCGGCTGCCAACCCTCTTCCCGGACCGGGGCTTCGACACCTCGCTGGTGATCGTCTCCGACACGGGGGAGCAGCAGCGCAGCGAGGCCGTCGACGCCTTCGGCTACGACCGGGCCACCGACGACTGGCGCCGCGTGGTCGAGGACCCGGAAGTAGACGTCGTCTACGTGGCCGCACCGAACATGCTGCATGTCGACGTCGTCGAGGCGACCGCGGAGGCGGGCAAGCCCGTCTTCTGCGAGAAGCCGGTCGGCGGCACTCCCGGCCAGACGGCGCGAGCCGCTGCGGCCGCCCGTCGGACCGGGGTCCTCAGCGGGGTCGGTTACAACTTCCGCTGGGCGCCGGTCGTCCAGCACGCCGCGGAGCTGATCCGGTCGGGCGAGCTGGGTCAGATAACGAACTACCGGGGACGCTTCTTCTCGATGTACGGGAACGATCCCCTCGGACCGCTCTCCTGGCGGTACCGGGTCGAAGAAGGCGGATACGGAGTGACATCCGACCTGCTCAGCCACGCGGTCGACATGTCGCGGATGCTGATCGGTCCGATCGAGTCGGTCGTCGGGACCACCGAGACCTTCATCCGGGAGCGGCCGATCCCCAGCGGCGGCGGCACCCATTACGGCCGCGGCACGGCGGAAGACCCCACGGGCGAGGTGACCAACGAGGACTACGCCGGGATGCTGGCGGTCTTCGAGAACGGTGCACGCGGGACCTTCGAGACCAGTCGCAGCATCGTCGGCCCCGAGAGCCAGATGGCCTTCGACGTATACGGGACCCAAGGCGCCGTCAGTTGGAACTTCGAACGGATGAACGAGCTGCGGGTCTACCGCCGCGGCGACAATCTCGACACCGGCTACACGACGGTCTTCGGAGGCGATCGGTTCCCGTACCACGGGACCTTCGTGCCGGGCAGCGCCAACGGGATCGGCTACGAGGACCTGATCACGATCGAGGATTACGAGTTCCTGCAGGCGTTGGCGACCGGTGGCGAGTTCAGCCCCGGCCTCGAGGATGCCCTCGCCTGGGTCGAGGTCCAGGACGCTTTGCTCCGCTCCGACCGAACGAGGAGCTGGGAGTCGGTCGTCCCGGTCGGGATGGAGGCGGCGTGAGCACGGTCAGCCAGTCGGCCGCGAACGCCACCCCGGCGACGACCCGCGAGCTCGGCGTCGGGCTGATCGGCACCGGCCGGATCGGGAGGCTCCACGCCGACGTCATCGATCGTCAGGTCGACGGCCTGTCCCTGGCCGCCGTCTACGACCCGGTGCGCGAGGCGGCCGAAGAGGTCGCGGCCGCCCACGGCTCCACAGTCGCCGCCGACGACCTCTCCCTGATCCGCGACCCGCGGGTCGAAGTGGTCGCGATCTGCTCAAGCACCGACACGCATGCCCAGCTGATAGTCGAGGCGGCCGCTGCCGGCAAGGCGATCTTCTGCGAGAAGCCGGTCTCGCTCGACCTGGCGGAGGTCGACCGGGCGCTGGATGCCGTGGCGCAGGCCCGGGTGCCGTTCATGGTCGGCTTCAACCGTCGCTTCGACGCGGCCCACGGTTCCGTCCAGGCGGCCGTGGCTGCGGGGCAGATCGGCGAGGTCCATCTGCTGCGGATCTCGAGCCGGGACCCCGCTCCGCCACCGATCGAATACGTCCGCGTCTCGGGGGGGATCTTCCTCGACATGATGATCCACGACTTCGACATGGCCAGGTTCGTCACCGGATCCGAAGTCGTCGAAGTGTTCGCCCGCGGCGCCGTACGGGTCGATCCGGCGATCGGCGAGGCCGGCGACGTCGACACCGCGATGGTGATGCTCACCCATGCCAACGGCTGCATCACCGCGATCGACAACAGCCGGCAGGCCGTCTACGGATTCGATCAGCGAGTCGAGGCCTTCGGCTCGCTCGGGGTCTCCAGCTCCCTCAATCCGCCCGCCCACACCGGGGTCACGATCACCGCCGACGGGATCTCCGGGCCGCCCCTGCCCTGGTTCTTCCTCGACCGGTACGTGCCGACGTACGTCAACGAGTGGCGCGCCTTCCTGGAGTCGCTCGTGACCAGCGGACCCTCGCCGGTCGGTTCCCGCGACGCCCGCATGCCACTGGCCATCGGTCTGGCCGCGGGACGTTCGCTGGCCGAGGGCCGGCCGGTGCGAGTGGACGAGATCGGCGGCGATCGATGAGCCCGCGCAAGTGGAAGCTGGCGGGGGCCCCCATTTCCTGGGGAGTCTGCGAAGTCCCCGGTTGGGGCCCGATGCTTTCGCCTGATCGGGTCCTCGGGGAGATGGCCGCACTCGGCCTGACCGCGACCGAGCTCGGCCCGGACGGCTTCCTGCCCACCGATCCGGCAGATCTGCGGAGCCTGCTCGAGAGCCACGGCCTCTCGCTGGTCGCCGCCTTCGAGCCCGTGGTCCTGCATGAGGACGACCGGCGGGCCGGGCTCGAGCACGTCCGCCGCCAGGCGGATGTACTGGCGGAGCTCGAGGCCGGGCAGATGCTCTTCGCTCCCGTCGTGGACCTGCAATGGACGCTTCCGTCAGGGCTCGACGAACGCGGCTGGGACAACCTCGCCGCGGGACTCGGCGAGGCCGGCGATATCGCCCGGGCGGCCGGGATCGGATGCTGCGTTCATCCCCATCTCGGCTCGCTGGTCGAAACGACCGACGACATCCGGAACCTGACCGAGCTGACCGAGGTCGAGTGGTGCTTCGACACCGCCCACCTGATGATCGGCGGTGTCGACCAGCTCGAGTTCGCCCGCGAGCAAGCGGACCGGATCCGCCACGTCCACCTCAAAGACATCGACGCGTCCAAGGCGGCGATGCTGGCCCGCCGTGAGCTGAGCCATCTCGAAGCGGCATCCGAAGATGCCTTCCTGCCGCTGGGCCAGGGAGACGTCCCGGTCGCCGCGGTGATCGAGACCCTGACCGACGCCGGCTATGACGGCTGGATGGTGCTCGAGCAGGACACTTCGCTGAGCGACCCCGACCTTCCGCCGGGGCAGGGACCGGCCAATGACGTCCGGCTCAGCCTCGAGTTCATCCGCGCCCTCGACGAGGCCCGGGAAGGAGCATCGCCGTGAGTCGGATCCTGATCACCGGCGCCGCCGGATTCTTCGGATCCAACCTCGTCAAGGTCCTCGGCGAGGGGCTCGGCCACGAACTGTGCCTGCCGGTCCGATCCGAGCCGCCGGCCGGGTTCGGGTCCGGATGGGTCCGCGGGGTGGACCTCGAGGATCGCGACCGGGTGATGGCCACCGTCGAGGAGTTCCGTCCCGATGCGATCGTCCATTCCGCGATCCTCAACGACTTCAACCGGATCTACGCCGACCGCCGTGCCGGTTGGGACGCCTACGTCGGTACCACCCGCACCCTCACGGACGCCGCCAACCGCGCCGGGGCCCGGATCGTGCTCGTCTCCACCGACTGGGTCTTCGACGGGACCGGCCACGAGCTGGCGGAGGACTTTCCGCCCAACCCCGTCAACCTCTACGGCTTCCTCAAGTCGGCTTCGGAGATGGTGGTGCTCGAACGGGCGGAACGGGGATCCGTGGCCCGGATCGCCGCTGTGAACGGACGTCACTGGGCGAAGCCGGAGAACCCACGGGAACAGGACGCAGGCTTCGGATACTTCCTCGGGTCGGTCGTCGACGCCCTGGCCGACGGGCGCGAGTTCGCCGTCTGGACGGGCGAAGGTCTCAACCTCGTCGCCAGTCCCAGCCTTGCCAGCGACTCGGCGGCCCGGATCGGGCGGATCATCGAGCGTGACCTCGACGGGGTCTTCCACTGCACCGGCGCCGCGTCGGCCGACCGCGTCGGCCTCGCCCGTCACGCGGCCCGGGCCTTCGATCTCGACGAAGAGCTGATCACGGAGGGACGGCCCCCGGCCGGTTCGCTGCCGGACGCGCCCGTTCCCGCCGACACCAGCCTCGATACCCGGGCGACCGCCGAGATGCTCGGCATGCCGGCCCTCGAGCTAGGCGAGCTGCTCGCCCGGTTCCGGGCCGAGCTCGAGTCCGGCCGCATCGAGGCCCCGACCAACGGAGGAAATCCTTGAACGACCGCTTTGAACTGATCACCATGGGCCGGGTCGGGGTCGATCTCTACCCGAACCAGTCCGAGGTGGGGCTGGAGGATGTGTCTTCCTTCTCCCGCTTCCTCGGTGGGTCTGCGACCAACGTGGCCGTGGCGGCGGCCCGTTACGGGATCCGTTCGGCGGTGATCACGAAGGTCGGCGACGACCCCTTCGGCACCTACGTCCGCAACGCCCTGCGGGGCTTCGAGGTCGACCCTCGGTGGGTCGGCACCGATCCCGACCTGAGGACGCCGATCGTCTTCTGCGAGATCCACCCGCCGGACAACTTTCCCTTGCTCTTCTACCGGGAGCCCCAGGCCCCGGACATGATGCTGACCGCGGACGAGCTCGATCTCGACGCGATCCGCGAGGCCCGGATCTTCTGGACCACCGGCACCGGCCTCTCGGCCGAGCCTTCGCGGACCGCCACGCTGAGAGCCCTGGCCGCCCGCGACGACTCGCCGGCGGACGCGATCACGATCCACGACCTCGATCACCGGCCGATGTTCTGGGACGAGCCCGCGGATGCCACCCGCTACGCCCGCGAGGCCCTCGCCCATGTGACCGTCGCGGTCGGCAACCGGGAAGAGGTAGAGGTGGCGGTCGGCACCCGGGACCCGGTCGAGGCCGCCGCCCGGCTGTTGGAGCTCGGGGTGGAGATCGCGATCGTCAAGCGCGGCCCGGAAGGCGTCTACGTACGGACCGCCGAACGAGAGTTCGAGGTTCCGCCGATCACCGTTGACGTGGTCAACGGGCTCGGCGCCGGCGATGCCTTCGGCGGGGCGCTCGTCCGCGGGCTGCTGGAGGGCGACGACATCGAGACGGTGATCGGCCGGGCCAACGCCGCCGGCGCCTTCGTGTCCGCCCGCCTGGCCTGTGCCGACGCGATGCCCGACCGCACCGAGCTCGACGAGTTCATGGCCGAGGCGGGACGATGAGCCGCCTGACCACCGCGCAGGCGCTGATCCGGTTCCTCTCCGTCCAGGAGATCGAGGTCGACGGCGAGCGCCGGCGGCTCTTCCCGGGCTGTCTCGGGATCTTCGGGCACGGCAACGTCGCCGGGATCGGCCAGGCGCTTCAGCAGGAAGCCGAATCGATGCCGTTCGTGCAGGCCCGCAACGAGCAGGCGATGGTCCACACCGCGGTCGGTTTCGCTCGTCAGATGAACCGCCATCAGGCGATGATCTGCACCTCTTCGGTCGGTCCCGGCGCCACGAACATGATCACCGGGGCCGCCCTGGCGACGATCAACCGGTTGCCCGTCCTGCTTCTGCCCGGGGACACCTTCGCCGGCCGGGCGCCTCACCCCGTCCTCCAGCAGCTCGAGGTCGAACGCGACGGGACCGTCTCCGTCAACGATGCCTTCCGGCCGGTCTCCGCCTACTTCGACCGGATCGAACGTCCCGAGCAGCTCTACTCGGCGGCGATGGAGGCGGTCCGGGTCCTGACCGATCCAGCCCTGACGGGCGCCGTCACCCTGGCCCTGCCGGAAGACGTCCAGTCGGAGGCCTTCGAGTGCGACGACGCCTTCCTCGAGCCCCGGCTCTGGAGGCTCCATCGCCGGCCACCCGCACCCGACGCGATCGACGAAGCCGCCACCTCGATCCGGGAGGCCCGGACCCCCGTCGTCGTCGCCGGCGGCGGCGTGATCTATTCGGAGGCGACCGCGGCCCTGGCCGAGTTCTGCGAGGCGACCGGGATCCCGGTGGTCGAGACCCAGGCCGGCCGTGGCTCGCTGCGTTCCGACCACGAGCTCTCGCTCGGCGCCGTCGGCGCTACTGGCACCCTCGCCGCCAACCGGATCGCCCGCGAGGCCGATCTGGTGATCGGGATCGGCACCCGGTACTCCGACTTCACGACCGCATCGAACACCGCCTTCGAGAACCCGCTGGTCCGGTTCGTGAATCTCAACGTGGCCGGGCTCGACGCCTTCAAACGCAGCGCCGTTCCCGTCCTCGGCGACGCCCGGGAATCCCTGGAGGCGCTCGGCCGGGCGATCGACGGGTATCGAGTCACGGAGGAGTGGTCGGGACGGATCCGGGGTGAGCGAGACGAATGGATCGCGATCAGCGACGAGATCCGGGCCGACGGGGAAGGCACCCTGCTCAAGCAGGCGGCGGTGATCGCCGCGGTGAACGACGCCGCCGGGGAGGACGGGATCGTCGTCTGCGCCGCCGGTTCGATGCCGGGCGACCTCCACAAGCTGTGGCGCGCGACCCATCCCAAGGCCTACCACGTCGAGTACGGCTACTCCTGCATGGGGTACGAGATCCCGGGTGCGATGGGGGTCAAGCTCGCGGCCCCGGAGCGGCCTGTCTTTGCGATGGTCGGCGACGGCTCCTGGCTGATGCTGCCGGGCGAGCTGGTCACCGCGGTCGCCGAGGGGATCGGGATCGTGATCGTGCTGTTGGACAATCACGGCTACGCCTCGATCGGGGCGCTCTCGCGTTCGCTCGGGCAGTCCGGGTTCGGCACCCATTACCGCGCCCGGCCATCTCGGGAGCAGGTCGTGGACAGCGGCTCCGGGGATCGCCCCGCCGGTGATTCCGGCCCGTTGCCCGTGGATCTCGCGACCAATGCCGAGTCCCTCGGTGCCGAGGTGATCCGGGTCGGCGACATGGCGGAGCTCCGCGCCGCTCTCGAATCCAGCCTCGGGACCGACCATCCGATCGTGATCCACGCCGAGACAGACCGGTACCAGGGCGTGCCGGACTTCGAAAGCTGGTGGGACGTCCCGCCGGCCGAGATCGCCCGCGACCGGGCGGTCACCGAGGCGCGCGCAGAGTACGACGAGCGCCGCCTGAAACAACGACTTCATCTGGAAGGAAAATGAGCAAACTTCTGATCAAGGCCAATCCGGCCGATCCTGACAACCCCGCGAAGTCGGCCGAATCGATCGCCGACGTCACCCCCGAGAGCGCCGGCTGGAAGTACGTCGGCTTCGAGGTTCTGAATCTCCCCGCCGGAAGCTCGGTGAACCGGAGGACGGAAGGGGTGGAGGCCTGCCTGGTCGCGGTCGCCGGCGGGTTCACCGTCGATACGGGATCCGGCGAACGGTTCGAGGCACCGGGTCGACCGAGTCCATTCGAAGGTGCCCCCGACGCCGTCTACCTGCCGCCCGGAACCGAGTACACGGTGACGCCGGCCGGAGACGGGGCCGAGATCGGGATCTGCGCCGCGCCGGCGGAGGGCCGCCACCCGGCCCGGGAGCTGCGGGGAGGGGGAATCGACCGCGAGACGCGGGGCTACGGCAGCCTGGAGCGCCGCATCTACCCGATCCTGATGGCGGACATCGAGGCCGAGTCTTTGCTCGTCTGCGAGGTCGTCACCCCGGCCGGTCACTGGTCCAGCTACCCGCCCCACAAGCACGACCGCGAGAACCTTCCGGAGGAGTCCTTCCTCGAGGAGACCTACTACCACCGCATCCGGCCGGAGCAGGGATTCGCCCTGCAGCGCGTCTACACGGAGGAGCGGGACCTCGACGAGGCCGTGGTGGTGGAGAACCGCGACACGGTGCTGGTTCCGCGCGGCTACCACGCGGTCTCGGCCCCGCCTGGCTACGAGAACTACTACCTCAACGTGATGGCCGGCCCGGATCGAGAGTGGGCGATCAACAACGACCCGGATCACGAGTGGTTGCTCGACGGGGACGGGGGCTCGCGATGAACCGCGTCGACAGCCGGATCGGAACCGGTTCGAGGGCCGCGACCGGCGAGTACCGGCTCGGGTTCGATGGCCGCATGTACATCTTGGCCTTCGATCACCGGGGCAACTTCCGCCGTGCTCTCTTCGGGATCGAGGGTGAGGCGGACGAGGAACAGACTGCCCGGATCGCCGCCGCCAAGCGGATCGTCTTCGACGGGCTCGTTGCCGCGGCGGCATCGGGCGGCGTGTCCGAGGATCGGATCGGGGTGCTCGTGGACGAGCAGTTCGGCGGCGAGGTCCCGGCGCTCGCACGCGAGACGGGGATGTTGCTCTCGATGCCGGCCGAGAAGTCCGACCAGGCAGTCTTCGATTTCGAGTACGGCGAGGAGTTCGGCGACCATATCGCCGCCCACGGGGTCAGCTTCACCAAGGTCCTGGTCCGGCAGAACCCGGATGGCGACGCCGAGGACAACCGGGTTCAGCTCGCCCGGCTGAAGCGGTTGGCCGACTGGCTGCACGAGAACGACACCGCTTTCCTCTACGAGCTCCTGGTCCCGCCGACCGACGCCCAGCTGGAGGCCGCCGGCGGGGACATCGAGAGTTTCGAGCGGGAGCAGCGCCCGGAGCTGATCCGTCGCGCGATCGCCGACGCCCAGGCGGCCGGCGTGGAGGCCGACATCTGGAAGTTGGAGGGAATCCACAACCGGGCGGAGGCGGAGATGCTGGTCGCCCAGGCGCGGAATGCGCCGCACCGCGAGGACGTGGTCTGCGTGCTGCTCGGGGCGGGAGCCCCCGACGACCGGGTCCGGGAGTGGATGGAGACGGTCGCCGGCGTCGATGGCTACGCCGGTTTCGCGATCGGCCGATCGATCTGGAAGCAGCCCCTGGAGCGATTTCTGGCCGACGAGATCCACCGTGAGGAAACAGTTGCGGTCATCGCCGACAAGTACTTGAAGTTCGTTCGCTTCTACGAAGAGGCGATGGCGAAATCGACTGGCGATGCAATTTGACTTTCTGTATCGAAATGATCCGATCCCCTGCGGATCGTCAAATGGATGTGACGGGTTGTGGGAGTAGCCTCGGTAGAGAGAACTTCCGAAGGAGATAATTGATGACGGTCACCGATAGCACCACCGAATCCACCACCAAGAATCTGCAGAACTACGTAAACGGGGCGTGGATCGACGCCGCCGAGGCCGAGTACCACGACGTGGTCAATCCCGCCAACGGCGACGTGATCAGCCGGGTCCCGTACTCGACCGCCGCTCACCTCGACGAAGCCGTCAAGGCGGCCCGTGAGGCGCTACCCGTATGGCGCGGGGTCAGCACGATCAGCCGCGCCCGCCTGCTCTTCGATCTGCGAGAGAAGCTGGAACGGCGCAAGGACGAGATCGCCCGCCTGGTGGTCACCGAGATGGGGAAGACCCTCCCCGACGCTACGGCCGAAGTGGGACGCATGATCGAGATGGTCGAGGCCGCGACCGCGATCCCGACCACGATGCAGGGCAAGGTCCTCGAGGACGTGGCCCGCAGCGTCGACGCGGAGACGATCCGTCAGCCGGTCGGTGTCTGCGCGATCATCGCTCCCTTCAACTTCCCGGCGATGGTGCCTTTCTGGTTCCTTCCCTTCGCCATCGCCTGCGGCAACACGATCGTCCTCAAGCCCTCCGAGCAGGTGCCGATGACCCAGTCGCTGGTCTTCGAGATCATCGACGAGATCGGGCTCCCGGACGGCGTGGTCAACCTTGTCAACGGCAGCCGTGAGGTCGTCGAAGGCATCCTCGACCACCCCGGGATCGACGCGATCTCCTTCGTCGGGTCGGCTCCGGTCGCCCAGCTCGTCTACGAGCGGGCCGCGAAGAACGGCAAGCGGGTCCAGGCTCTGGGCGGCGCCAAGAACCACATGGTGATCTGCCCCGACGCCGTCGTCGATCCGACGGTCAAGGGCCTTATCGGCTCTGGCTTCGGTGCCGCCGGGCAACGCTGCATGGCCGGTTCGGTGATCGTCACCGTCGGCGAGGGTCACGACCGTGTGGTCCCGACCCTGCTCGAGGAGTCGAAGAAGCTGCTCGTCGGCGACGGCCTCGAGGATTCGACCGATGTCGGACCGGTGATCTCCTGCGAGGCCCGCGATCGCATCGGCGACTGGATCCAGAAGGCGGTCGACGAGGGTGCCGAGATCGTGCTCGACGGCCGCTCTCCCGAAGCCGATCCCGATGGCTCATACGTCGGTCCGACCATTCTCGACAACGTCAAGCCGACCGACTCGATCATCACCAACGAGGTCTTCGGGCCCGTGCTGGCGATCGTCAACGTCGACACGCTCGAGGAAGCGATCGAGATGGTCAACGCCAGCCCCTTCGGCAACGGCGTCTCGATCTTCACCGAGTCCGGTTCGGCGGTGCGCAAGTTCCGCCACGACGTCGAGGTCGGCATGGTCGGCGTGAACATCGGTGTGGCCGCCCCGGTCGCCTTCTTCCCGTTCTCCGGGTGGAAGAAGTCCTTCTTCGGCGACCTCCACGCCCACGGCCCCGATTCGGTCGAGTTCTTCACCCGCAAGAAGACGATCACCAGTCGCTTCTTCTCCGGCGGCGACAAGCACGGCAGCTACTTCGTGGAGCACTGACCAGACAGACCTGAGTCAGACCCCCTTCAAGGCAAGGAAGCCGCGAAAACCCGGGAGTTCTTTGACGAGCTCCCGTTCTCTCCCCACCACGACCCCCGTTTCTCCCTCGGGGGTCGTGGTCGTTCCCGGGGGTCTTTGGCGCTAAGATGTAGACAGCATGGCGACAGAGACCACCACCATCCGCGTTCCCCGTGAGACGAGGGACCTCCTGGCTGAACAGGCCCGCCAACGAGGGATCTCCCTTTCGGCGATGCTGACTCGTGTCGCGCATCGAGAGGAGCGCGACGCTCTCTTCCGGGCCGAGCGCGAGGCGACCGTCATCGACCATGGCCGGGCCGACGTGGAGCGGGAGGATCAGATCTGGTCGGGCGCGATCACCGATGGCATCGACTGAACCTCGCCGCGGCGATATCTGGCTGGTCTCTCTAGGTGCCGCTCGTCAAGGTGAACCCGGCAAGAACCGGCCCGCGATCCTGATCTCGGCGGACGAGCTCGCCAGCGGGATCGAAGACGAGCTCTTCGTGGTCGTGCCCCTTTCTCGATCACGGGCTCCCTCGCCGCTGCGACCGGTGATCCCGGGAACCCCGGAGGCCGACGATCAAGGAGTGGCGGTCTGCCGCGCGGTCAGATCCGTGTCGCGACGCCGTCTCCTGCGCCGCCTGGGGGCTCTGGAACGAGAAACCCTCGAGGAGGTCGAGTTCGCGCTGGGCTTGGTGCTCGGGCTCAGGTAGACCGGAGGTCCGGGTCCTGGATCGGGCTCGTCGCGCAGAGCCTTGGCTCAGCCGGCGACGGGTGAGGGCTTGGACGACACGCGGCGGGCTTCGGCCGCGCGGATGAACTCCGGCGGGGCGATGTCGCGGTAGCGGTTGAAGGTCCAGTGGCCGGTCTTCTTCGCTCCGAAGACGGAGGTCAGCACCGGCTTGACCAGACGGGGGTGGACCTTCGGCAGGAACTTCTGGGCCCGGAGCATCCAGGCGAACTGCCACTCGTGATCGTCGCTGAAGCGGCGGTAGGCCGCCAGGGCCTGCTCTCGTGCCTGACGTCCCTCGACGACGGCGCGGAGCTCCATGCCCAAGGCGAGACCGAAGTACAGCGCCGGCCGGATCCCTTCCGCGGTCAGCGGCAGGCAGTGGCCGGCCGAATCGCCGACGAAGAAGATGTCGCCGCCGGTCGCGGGACGGAGCTTGTGGGGGATCCAGTTGCCCTGGTAGGCGGAGGTCCCGGCTTCGAGATCCTCGGCCAGCAGGTCGGTGGTGGGGCGGACCGGGAACTTCGGGTCGAAGGAGCCGACCCCGACCCGGACCTCGTCACCGGCCGGGAACGACCAGCCGTAGCCCGCCGGCACGTACCGGCGGTTTATCCAGACCTCGAGGTCATCGTTGCCGCCGGGAGGGTGGACCTCGAGCCCGCGGGAAAGCGGGGCGTCCGGCGGCTGGTAGTAGGCGCCTTCGGCGAGCACGCGCTTCCAGCCCATCGCGTCGACGACCAACGGGGCGGAGACCTCACCGCGGTCCGTGTCGACGCCGATCGCGCCGTCGGGGCCGCGCTCGCCGCGGCCGTTGATCTTGGCCGTCTCGAAGGTGGCGTCGCAGTCCTCCCAGAGCAGCTTGCAGAGGGTGGGATAGTCGAAGGTGGAGAAGCTCCAGGGCACGTCGAGCCGGATCGAGCCGTGGGCCGTGTGGATCAGGACGTTCCCGAAGCGCTGCTTCTCGGCCTCCAGCAACCCGAGCTCCTCGAGCCAGGAGGTGGGGATGGCGCAGGCCGAGGTCTGTCGCTCGCCGATCTCGTACCGGTCGAGCAGCAGCACGTCGGCGCCCGAACCGGCGAGCTGGCGGGCGGTGATCAATCCGGCGAAGCTGGCGCCGCAGATCACGACGTCGTGGGATCCGGTCAGATCGGTCCGCTCGGAACCTCGCTTTGTCGCACGCTTGGCCATCCGGCGCAGCGTACCTGAGTTGAATCGCGCGCAGATTCGCGCGCATACGGGTGTTTCTGCGCACGGTTCCCGGCCTGGCGCCCGGACCCGCCGAACTGTGCGCGCTTTCACCCATATATGGACGTTTCCGCGCACAGTTCGAAACGACCGGGTGGGTGCTGGCGGACGCCCGGGTGCTCCGACAGCCGCGGGTCGGCCGCCGCCTCGCGGATCGATCCCGGGCTAGTACGCGCCAAGCCGCACATTCTGCCATTATCCCGCGCTGTGACTACTACTGAAAACACACTCCTACACGCCCCAGAGGGGGTACCGGTCGAAGGTTCGAACGGTCTCTTGATTGAGGTCGACGGCCGGATCGTTCCAAACTACGCAGCGACCATCGTTTCGTTCGAGGAAGGCGACGTCGTAAACGGCAAAGTCGTCCGCATCGACCGCGACGAAGTCCTGCTCGACATCGGCTACAAGTCCGAAGGCGTCATTCCCGCCTCCGAGCTCTCGATCCGCAAGTCGGTCGACACTTCCGAGGAGGTCGAGCTCAACGAGGAGATCGACGCCCTCGTCGTCACCAAGGAAGACGCTGAAGGTCGACTGATCCTTTCGAAGAAGCGTGCGCGCTTCGAGAAGGCCTGGCGCAAGATCGAAGCCGCCGCCGAGTCCGGTCAGCCGGTCGAAGGCAATGTCATCGAGGTCGTCAAGGGTGGTCTCATCCTCGATCTCGGCATCCGTGGCTTCCTGCCGGCCTCGCTGGTCGACATCCGCCGCGTCCACAATCTTGATGAGTTCATGAGCCAGACCCTGGAATGCAAGGTCATCGAGCTCAACCGCAGCCGCAACAACGTCGTGCTTTCCCGCCGCGCCGTGCTCGAAGAGGAGCGCAAGGAAGTCCGGGA
>JBEBXB010000017.1:0-16171 GCA_040391885.1 Conexibacter woesei
CCGTGACCGATGTCGCGGCGCTTCGGGCCGCGCATGAAGCCGGCCTCGCCCACCGAGAACGGCGGGAAGTTGTAGTGATGCCAGAACGTCTTGGTGGTCTCCAGCCCGAGGCCGTCTACCCGCATGTCCATCCGGGTGGTGCCGAGGGTCACGTTGCCGAGGACCTGGGTCTCACCGCGGGTGAACAGGGCGGAACCGTGGACGCGAGGCGAGACGTCGACCTCGCACTCGATGGTGCGGATCTCGTCCTGGGCGCGACCGTCGGGACGCTTCTTGTCGATGGCAATCGCCTTGCGGATCGTGTCCTTCTCGATCGCGTCGAACGCGGCGCCGACTTCGCTCTGGCGGGCTGAATCGGCCTCGCCGTCACCGGTCTCCGGCGCGTAACGGGCAACCACGTCTTCCTTGACCTTGCCGATCGCTTCGTAGCGCTCGAGCTTGCCGGTGGTGGCGATGGCGTCGACCAGGGCCTGGCCGTGCGAGCCGCGGATCTCGGAGAGCAGGCCCTCGTCGATGACCGGAGCTTCGATGACCAGCTTCTCCTTGCCGACCTTCTGGCGGAGCTCTTCGATCGTGGCGGTGATCTTCTTGATCTCGTCGTGGGCGATGTCGAGGGCGTCGAGGATGTCGGCCTCGGTGACGCCGTTGGCGCCGGCCTCGACCATCAGGATGGCCTCGTCGGTACCGGCGACGATCAGGTCGAGGTCGAGGTTCTCGTGATCTTCCTCGTTCGGGTTGATCACGAAGTCACCGTCGAGCTTGCCGACGCGGACCGCGCCGACGTGCTTGGCGACCGGGATCTCGGAGATCGCGAGAGCGGCGGATGCGCCGTTCATCGCGAGAATGTCGTAGGGGTGCTCCTGGTCGACCGACATCGGGATGGTGACCAGCTGAGTCTCGAAATGCCAGCCCTTGGGGAAGAGCGGACGGATCGGACGGTCGATCATGCGGGCGGTGAGGGTGGCCTTTTCGCCAGCGCGGCCCTCACGGCGGAAGAAGGAGCCGGGGATCTTGCCCGCGGCGTACATCCGCTCTTCCACATCGACGGTCAGGGGAAGGAAGTCGACGTCACGCGCACGACCCATCGTGGCGGTGGAAAGGACGACGGTGTCGCCGCTTCGGACGACGACGGAGCCGCTGGCCTGCTTGGCGAGCTTGCCGGTCTCGAACGAGATCTCCTCGTCGCCGACACGCGCGGAAACGCGCGTGGTCTCAAAAATGCTCATTGGGTATTTCTCTACCTCCGGCCGCCCGGATGGCGACCATCTGTCTTTAGAACTCTCGTTCTCTTATCGCTGTGAAGCGTACAGCCCCGGGACGGCCGGCGTCATTCCCCGGAAATTGCGGGAATCGACGCTCGGGCACGGGTCGCTTCACCGCCAGAAACGGCGAAGCTGCCGCGAGGTAAAGCGACTTTTACCCCTATGCGGGAGCAAAGTCGCGTCACCTCGGGCGAAACTCAGGAAATGGCTTCGAGGATGAGGTTGGGGCTCGGGATGTCGAGCGGGGTGTCCGTCTCGTGGACCCACTCGACGTTGCCGTCGGCGCCGATCAAGACGAGCGAACGGTTCGAGTGGCCCGCCCCATCCAGGTAGGCGCCGTAAGCCGAGGCGACGGCGCCCTTCGGTTCGAAGTCGGCCAGCAGCGCAGTCTCGATGCCGAGCTGGTCGCGAAAGGCTTTGTGCGCGAAGGCCGAGTCGACCGAGACACCGACCAGGGTCACCCCGGCGGCGTCGAGCTGCGACTTGATCTCCCCGTAGGAGCTCAGCTGATCGGTGCAGACCGGGCTGAAGTCCAGCGGGTAGAACGCCAGAAGGAGACGTCGCCCCGCGAAGTCGGAAAGGGAGACCTCCTTGCCGGAGTGATCCGGCAAGGTGAACTCAGGCGCCTTCGCGCCGGGCTGGATCAATGACGCAGGCCGAGATCGGCGACCAGGGCGCGGTAACGCTCGACGTCGCTGCGCTGGAGGTACCGGAGGAGACGGCGGCGCTTGCCGACCATCATCAGCAGGCCACGACGGGAGTGGTGATCCTTGCTGTGCTCACGCAGATGGTTGGTGAGGTCGTTGATCCGCTCGGTAAGCAGGGCAACCTGGACCTCGGTCGAACCGGTGTCGCCGTCCTTCTTGCTGTACTTGCCGATTACGTCGGCCTTGTTTTCTTTGGTGAGAGTCATAATTTTCCTTGGTTCGGGGCCGCGGGTGGACCCCAGTCACGGCCGCTGGAAGCTAGCACAGACGGCCCGGGTCTTATCTACATCAAGTTTCATCTGTTCGATCAAAGCCTCCGCGGAATCGAACCTCCGCTCGCCTCGCAGCCGCTCGACGAAGGCGATCCGCAACGTACGGTCGTACAGGTCTACGTCCTGATCGATCAGGTACGCCTCGACCAGAACGCCGCGCCCGGTCTCGAAAGTGGGTCGCACACCGATGTTCACGGCGGCCGGAAGGCCGTCGGCGAAGGCGGCGTAGACGCCGTGCCCAGGGCTGACGAGACGGTCGTCGGGCACGATGTTGGCGGTCGGGAAGCCGAGCTCGCGCCCCCGCCTGTCTCCGGGCACGACCGTTCCCTCGATCATGAACGGCACGCCGAGGCATCGCCGTGCCTGTTCCATCTGTCCGGCCGCCACCAGGGCCCTGATCCGGGTCGAGGACACGGCTTCTCCCTCGACCTCGACCAGAGGCTCGACCCGGGTCGTGAACTCGTCACGTTCCGCCAGCATCTCGGGGGTTCCTCGCGCCTTCGAGCCGAACCTGAAGTTCTCCCCCACCGAGACCTCCTGCGCGCCAAGGCGGGCCACCAGGATCTCCTCGATGAACTGTTCCGCAGTGATCTTCGTGAAGGACTCGTCGAACGGGATCACCACCATCTCCTCGACGCCCATGCCGTCGAGCACGTCTCGCTTGACGTCGAAGGGCATGATCAGCTTCGGGGCCGCCGCCGGGTGCAGCACCTCGAGCGGATGCGGCTCGAAGGTGAGCACGGTGTCCGCACCGGCGATCACCGCTCGGTGACCGACGTGGACCCCGTCGAAGGTGCCGATAGCGATCTTGCGAGGGCGGAAGGTCGCCTCCCCCAGAGGGGTCACCCGAATCGGCCTCCCCCGGTTCACTGGGCGGGCTCCAGGACCACTTCAGGCCGGATCATCTCGTCGGTTCTGCGAACCACGGCAATCAGGTTATCCGCGTGGAGCAGCCCGAAACATTCCGGGTGATCGGCGGGGATGTCGAGCCCCTCCGGATCCAGGGCCTGACCGAAGCCGATCGCCTTTGCCTGTGCGGCGTCGATCTCGACCTGGGGCATGAACGAAAGGGCTTCACGCGGCGTCAGCACGTCGCCGGCCCGTTCGATCCGGATCGGGCCGACGGCGGTCCGTCGCAACTCCGCGCAGTAAGCATCGGAGAGCGTCTCGATCAAAGTCCTGATGTAGGTGCCGGAGCTGCACTCGATCTCGTAACGAGCCTCGCCGTCCCCCGACGACAGCAGATCGGCACGGTGGATCGTCACTTCGCGGACAGGCCGGTCGTCGTCCTGCTCGCCCCGGTGCGCCCGCTTGTAAAGCCTTTCGCCATCTACCTTCACCGCGGAGGTCATCGGCACCATCTGGCGGATCTCCCCGGTGGGCAATGCCAGGTCGGTCGGCTCGACACCGGTCTCGGTCAGATCCCCGTCCGGGTCGCCGGTGCTCGACGTCCAACCCAGCCGCGCGGTGGCGAGGTATGTCTTGGGCAGTTCGAGGAGATACCGCTGAAGCCGCGTCGCGCGCCCCAGGAGCACGGTCAGGAGCCCGGTCGCAAACGGATCGAGGGTGCCGGCATGCCCGACCTTTCCTCCCCGTTCGCGGCGCACCGCAGCGACCACGTCGTGGGAGGTCATGCCGGCCGGCTTGTCAACGACCAGCACCCCGGTCTCGATCACGTCATTCAAAAGTGGCTCTCAGGCGGTTTTGTCGCCGGGCTGTTCCCCGAGCCCGCGGCAGATCTCTGCGATCACTTCGTTGACCGGGAGATCGGTGGAACAGCCGGCCGCGCGGACATGTCCGCCGCCGCCGAACCGGCGGGCCAACGCCGACACGTCGGTGTGGTCGTCGCCGGCTCTCAGACTGACCTTGCGCGATGCGCGGCCGCGACTGACCTGGTCGCGGATGACGGCGGCGACCCGGATCTGATCGACCGAGCGCAAGTGATCGATGATCCCCTCGGTCATCTCCTCGCCCGCCCCGGCCAGGCGGTAATCCTCCTCGGTTATGTAGCTGAGGATCAGATCGCCCCCACAGTGGAGCTCGACCTTGTCCAGGGCCCGGCTCAGCAGTCGCAGCTTCTCGATCGGCATCGATTCGTAGAGGCGCCGGTTGACGTCGTTGACGTCCACCCCGGCCTCGATCAAAGCCGCGGCAACCTCGTGGGTCCGGGCATCGGTGGCCTCATACATGAACTTGCCCGTGTCGGTGACGATTCCGATGTAGAGGCTGCGCGCCATCACCGGGCTGATCTTGACGTCGAGCAGCATCGCCAACTCGTAGATGATCTCCGCCGTGCACGACGCGGCGCCGTTCACGAAGTTGAGATCGCCGAACTCGGTGTTGTCGTGGTGGTGGTCGATGTTGACCACGAGCTTGCCGCCCGTCTTCAGGAAGTCCACCGGCATCCGATCGATGTTGCCGCAGTCGAGGAAGACGACGACGCGGTCCCGCAGATCCGCCGGAGGCTCGTGGAACACGCCCTCCAGGGGCAGGTGCCGGTACTCGACCGGCAGCGGAAACTCCTTGGCGGCGAGGAACTTGACCGAGTCCTTGCCCAGCGACTCCAGCAGGTTGTGCATCCCGAGAAGGGAGCCCAGGGCATCGCCGTCGGGACCCTCGTGGGTCGTCAGCAGGAACTTCTGGTTGTCGCGGACGGCGGCCGCGATCTCTTCGAGGCCTCCCTTGACCACGAGCCGGCTGGTGGCGACGGGGTTCATTCCGGTGTCTCCGGACCGGCGTCGACGTCGGGTGGGCCGGCCTTCTCGGCCTCCGCCTCGAGCAGCGCGTTGATCCTCAGGCCCGACTCGATCGATTCGTCGTACTGGAAGGTCAGATTCGGGGTGCGCTTCAACCTCACCTGCGAAGCGACCCTTCCCTGCAGGACGTTGTGGGCGCTGCGAAGCCCGGCAAGGGCTTCCTTCCGGGCAGTCTCGTCACCGAGCACCGTTACGTAGACCTTGGCGAACTGCAGGTCGGGGGTCGTGTCGACGGAGGTGACCGTGGTCATCTCCAGTCGCGGGTCGCTGAGCTCGGAGGTGATCGTGTCGCTGATCACCTCGCGCAATACCTCGTTGACCCTTCTCATCCGACCCTGCGCCATATTCCGTCCTCTAGCTCAACGTCTGTTCGACCTGCCGGGTCGAGAAGAACTCGAGTACGTCCCCGACCTTGACGTCCGCGTAGCCGTCGAGCACGATGCCGCAGTCCTGGCCTTCTTCGACGGACTGGACCGAATCCTTGAACCGGCGCAGCGAGTCGAGCTTGCCCGTCCAGATGACGGTGCCCTCCCGCACGAGACGGACAGAGCCGTCGCGCTGGATCTTGCCTTCGGTGACCACGCAGCCGGCGATCTTGCCGACCTTCGACGCCTTGAAGACCTCGCGGACCTCGGCCTCGCCGAGCGAGTCCTCGACCTCGACCGTGTCCAGCATGCCCTCCATCGCGTTGCGCAGATCGTCGGTGATCTTGTAGATCACCGAGTAGGTGCGGACGTCGACGCCTTCGGCGCGCGCGGCCTTGCGGGCATCCGCCAGCGGGCGCACGTTGAAGCCGATGATCACGGCGTTCGAGGCCGAAGCGAGCATCACGTCCGACTCGGTGATCCCACCGGTCTGGGCGCGGATGATGTTGATCGACACCTGTTCCTGCGGAACCTTGGCGATCTCGTCCTGAAGCGCTTCCAGGGAACCCGCGACGTCGCTCTTGAGCACGATGTTGAGCTCCTTGAGGTCGCCGGTCTGGGCGCGGGCGAAGATCTCGTCGAGGCTGACCTTGCGGGCCTGACGGCGGGCGATCGCCTCGGCCTTGAGGCGGTTGAGGCGCTCCTGGGCCATCTGGCGGGCGCGGCGGTCGTTGTCGACCACCTGGACGAACTCACCGGCATCACAGACACCGTCGAATCCGAGTACCTCGACCGGCATGCCCGGAACCGCCTCGGTGACCTTGTCACCGAGATAGTCCTGCATCGCCCGGACCTTGCCCCAGACGGGACCGGCCACGACCGAATCGCCGACCCGCAGCGTGCCGCGCTGGACGAGCACGGATACGACCGGGCCGCGGCCCGGGTCGAGCTGCGATTCGATGACCGACCCGGAGGCTTCCGCGTCGGGATTGGCGAGCAGCTCTTCGAGCTCGGTGACCAGGATGATCATGTCGAGCAGGTTGTCGAGACCCTGACGGGTCTTGGCGGAGACGTCGCAGTAGACGGTGTCGCCGCCCCACTCCTCGGGGTTGAGCCCCTCGCCGGCCAGTTCCGTGCGGATCCGGTCCGGCTGGGCGCCTTCCTTGTCGATCTTGTTGACCGCGATCAGGATCGGCACGTCGGCCGCCCTCGCGTGGTCGATCGCTTCCCTGGTCTGCGGCATCACGCCGTCGTCCGCGGCGACCACGATGACCGCCACGTCCGTCACCTGGGCACCGCGGGCACGCATGGCCGTGAAGGCCTCGTGACCAGGGGTGTCGAGGAAGGTGATCGTCCGATCTTCCTTGTGGACCTGGTACGCACCGATGTGCTGGGTGATCCCGCCGGCTTCACCGGCGGCGACCTCGGTCTCGCGGATGGCGTCGAGCAGCGAAGTCTTGCCGTGATCGACGTGACCCATGATGGTCACGACCGGCGGGCGCTGGACCAGCTCCTCGTCGGAGTCCTCGAACTCGGGGACCGGAGCCTCTTCCTCGGCGGCGGAGACGATCTCGATCTTGCGGTCGTACTCGTCGGCGATCGCCATGACTGACTCGTCGGTGAGCGTCTGGGTGAGTGTCGCCATCTCCCCCATCATCATCAGCTTCTTGATCAGCTCGGCGGAGCTCAGGCCGAGCAGCTCGGCGAGGTCACGGACGGTGACCCCGGAACTGACCTTGGTCGCAATCGGCTCGCCAGGATCGGTCTGGATCGGTGAAGGCTCTTCGAGCAACGGACGGCGGCGTCGGCCACCGCGGCGGCGCGGGGGACGCTGCTGGGGCGGTCCTCCGCCAGACTCGCGGCGCGAGGCCTGCGAGTCGATGACCACGCGGCGGCGCTTCTTGTTGGCGCCACCGGCGGCGGCGCCGGCACCGGGGGTTCCGCCACCGGGACGGACAGGCTTGCTGGACGGCTTCTGGGAGCCGGCGGCCGGCTTGGATCCGGCAGCTGCAGCCTTCGGAGCGGCCTTGGATCCCGCCTCAGGGGTTGCCTGTTGCTTCGATCCCGGCTTCGGAGCAGGCTTGGCCTCGCCCTTTGCGGCAGGCTTGCCCTCCGCCTTCGGCGCGGGCTTGGCCTGCGCCTTCGCGGCGGGCTTCACCTCCGCCTTCGGCGCGGATTTGACCTCCGCCTTGGCAGCCGGCTTCGCGGCACCCTTGCCGCCAGCCGATGCCAACGCCTTCTTCGCGTCGGCCTCATCCACGCTGGATGCGGCCGCCTTGGCCTCGATTCCGGCAGCGTTGAGCGCGGCGAGCAGCTCCTTGCTGGTTACGCCCTCCGCCTTGGCGATCTCATGAACTCTCTTCTTGCTCACTCGCCCTGGCTTTCTTCGGTTTCTGCTGCTTCCGACTCGTCGGAGGCGGCTTCGACCGCTTCGTTGCCTTCACCGGGAGGCGCTTCGGCCTCCACTTCAACCTCTACTTCGGCTTCACCCTCGACCGGCTCGACAAAACTGCTCTCGGCGTCGGCCACGATGGCGCCGACAACCGCCTCGTCGGCATCCGGGTCGGCCAGCAGCGCGATGTCGCCGTCGCCGAGACTGGCGACGATCCCGACGTGGCTGGTCCCGAAGCGTGAAAGCGCCTGGTGCTGCGGCAGTCCGCAGTAGGTCGATCCGCCGACGGCGGCGTTCGGGCAGCGACGCCCGCTGGAGAGGACGGCCATGCAGCGGCCATCGAACTCTTCCTCGCCCTCGTACTCGTGCTGGCTCTCTTCCTTGGCGAACTCGCTCTCGGACTTGATGTCCACTCGCCAGCCGGTGAGGCGGGCGGCGAGACGGGCGTTCTGGCCGTCACGGCCGATCGCCAGCGAAAGCTGATCGTCGGGGACGACGACAGTCGCCTGCATCTCCTCGTCGTCGACCAGGACCTCGCGGACGCGTGCCGGGGAGAGGGCCTTGGCGACGAAGCGGGCGGGCTCCTCGTTGTAAGGGATGATGTCGATCTTCTCGCCGCGCAGCTCGGACACGACCATGCGCACGCGGGAGCCCCGCGGGCCGACGCAGGCGCCGACCGGGTCGACCCCGTCGGCGTGGGAGACGACGGCGATCTTCGAGCGGTAGCCGGGCTCACGGGCGACCCCGACGATCTCGACCAGCTTGTCGGCGATCTCCGGGACCTCCAACTCGAACAGGCCCTTGATCAGCTCGGGGCTGCGGCGGGAGACGACGATGCTCGGGCCCTTGGCGGACTCGGAGACGTCGGTGATCACGGCCTTGACCCGCATGCCGTGGTCGTAGCGCTCGCTGTAAACCTGTTCGGACTTCGGCAGCAGCGCCTCGACCCGCTCGCGGAGCTGGACCAGCGTGTATCGCTTGTCCGACTGCTGAATCAGGCCGGTGATCAGCTCGCCGACGCGGTCCCGGTACTCCTCGTACATCATCTGCCGCTCGGCCTCGCGGATCCGCTGGTAGATGACCTGCTTGGCCGTCTGGGCCGCGATGCGCCCGAAGTCGTCGGGCGTGACGTCCCGACTCTCGATCTGATCCTCGTACGGCGCGAGCAGCTCCTTGTCGATCTCCGGCTCCTCGGGCTCGTTGAGCTCGCCTGTCTCCGGGTTGATCGTCTTCTCCTGCTCGGCGATCGCGTCCTGGAGGAGCTTCTCTTCGAGCTCCGCCGGGAGGATCAGTTCGAACACGCGGAAGTCGCCGGTGTCGTGATCGAGATCGACCCGTGCGTACTTGGCCGCACCTGGGCTCTTGCGGTACGCCGAAAGCAGCGCGTCCTCAAGCGCGTCCATGAGGGTATCGGCGGAGATACCCTTCTCCTGCTCCAGCACCTTTACCGCGTCGACGATCTCTTGGGTCACTTGGCTGCTCCTTCTGGGATTTCTTGCACGAGGTGAGAACGCTCTACGTCCTCGTACGGAATGCGGAAAACGACGCCGTCACACTCAATCCCGAACTGCTGTTCATCCGACTCGCGGATGACTCCGGTGAAGTTGCGACGGCCGTCGATCGGATCCGTGGTCGTCACCCTGGCCCGGCGACCCGAGAAACGGGTGTAATGCGCGGGGCGGGCGAGCGGACGCTCCGGTCCTGGGGACGAGACCTCCAGAGAATGCTCGGTGAGCAGATCGGACAGCCCGTCAGTGACCCGTTTGCAAAGCTCAAGGGTGACTCCCTCGGGATGATCGACAACTACCCGCAGGACATCACCACCGGCCCCTTCGAGGGCCAGAAACTCAATGCCAGAATCCAGCTCTACGAGCCGGGCTTCAATCTCTTGAGAGGTAGGTTTCATGCGGAATTCCAAGGGTCTTTCTGGGGGTCCAGGGCCAAAAAAAAGCGGGCGAGGCCCACTTCTCGACACTGCTGGAGGGGAAAAGCTTCCACCAGTATAGCCCTTGAGAGGCCCCGGGCCAAGCCCGCTATTCGCCCAGCAGAGCCTTCAGGCTTCGACCAGGAGGGTCACGGGCCCGTCATTGGTCAGATCGACCTTCATGTCTGCCCCGAATACGCCCTTCCCGGCCCCGAGCCGGTCGCAGACCAGGTCGTAGAGCGGCTCGGCTTCGTCCCCGCCGGCCGCGTCGATCCAGCTGGGACGGTTGCCTTTGCGAGTATCGCCGTAGAGGGTGAACTGGCTGATGCAGAGGATCTGCCTGTCCCCGATCGGTTCGTTCATGCGGCCATCGGGATCCTCGAAGATCCGGAGCTTGAGCAGCTTCGTGGCGATCCGCTCCGCTTCGGCGGCGCCGTCGCTCTTCTTCACTCCGAGCAGGACCAGCATGCCGGGGCCGATCTCCGCGACCGTCTCGCCGTCCACCGCGACGGCAGCGCGTTCGACTCGTTGCACCAGCGCGCGCATGCGTCCGCCGTCGACTCAGGTCCCGGCCCGGAGCTCGAGGGCCCGGTCGAGGATGCGGTCGGCGACCTCCGCCTTGGGAGCCTTCTCCACCTGCCGTTCGTCCTGGCCGGTGACGAGGGTGACGGCGTTCTCGGCTGAATCGAATCCGATCGTCCGGTCGGAGACGTCGTTGAGGACAATCATGTCGGCGCCCTTCCGTTCGAGCTTCTGGCGGGCCCGGCCGATCGTGTCGCCACCGTGCTGGGCGGCGAAGCCGACGACCGTCTGGCCACCGTTGCGGGAGGCGGCCAAACCGGAAAGGATGTCCTCGGTAGGGACCAGTTCGATCGTGATCCCGCCGCCGGACCGGGAGAGCTTCTCCTCCGACGAGCCGGAGACGGTGAAGTCGGCGGGGGCCGCGGCCATCAGGAGGACGTCGGCATCGGTGAAGCATCGGTTGGCCTGCGCGGCCAGCTCGGCGGTGGTCTCGACATCCACCCGGTCGACCCCGGCAGGCGTTTCGAGCGCCACGTTGGCCGCGATCACCGTCACCTTGGCTCCACGACGGGCCGCCTGGGCGGCGAGCGCGAAACCCATCCGGCCGGAGGAACGGTTGCCGATGAACCGCACCGGGTCCAGTGGCTCGCGCGTGCCGCCGGCGGTGACCAGGACCGTGAGCCCCTCCAGGTCCTTCGTGCGACCAGCGGATGCGTGGCGGGCGTCGGACCCGTCGAGCGTCGCTTCGACTCGCTCCATCAGCTCGGCCGGCTCGGGAAGTCGTCCGACGCCGAACTCTCCCTTCGAGGCCAGACGGCCCTCCCCCGGTTCGATGACCTCGACGCCACGTTCACGGAGCAGCCGAAGGTTCGACTGAGTGGCTTCGTCGCGGTACATGCGGTCGTTCATCGCCGGGGCGACCAGGCGCGGCCCTTGGAAGGCGAGGAATGCGGTGGTAAGAATCGAATCGGCCTGGCCGGTGGCTAGCTTCGCGATCGTGTTGGCCGACGCCGGCGCCACCAGATAGAGGTCCGCTGCCTCGGCGACCGCCAGGTGACCGATCGGTTCGTGCTCCGGCAGAGGGTCACCGGGAAAGGCACCCCGCATCGGGTCCCGCTCGAACTCCGAGCTGAGCACGGGGGCACCGAGGATCCCCTCGAAGGTGTCGGCCCCGATGAACTTACGGGCCGACGCGGTCATCAGGACACGGACCGAATGACCGTTCCCGGTTGCAAGCCGCACGAACTCGACGGCCTTGTAGGCCGCGATCCCGCCGCTTACGCCGAGCAGGATCCTTGACATCTCCCGCTCCCGATCCGCCGGGACCGGAGGTTCAGCCCCGGTACTCGTACTTCAGCTTGCCGGCGGCGACTTCTTCGAGCGCCAGGGTGAGCGGGCCCTTGCCCGGCTCGGCCGGAACCATGGGCGGCGGGTACTCGCCGTAGCCACCCTCGTGGAGGCTCTGGTAGTAGCTGTTGATCTGCCGCGCACGGCGCGCGGCAAGGACGACCGCCGCGTAATGTGAATCGGCATGCTGGAGCAGGTGGTCGACGCGAGGCTTGATCATTGAGTCAATTCTGACAGCTTGCCGCGAACAATGAGCTCAAGCTCCTCGGTTGCCCGCTCGAGATCGTCATTTATGACCTGGTGGTGGAACTGATCGCGGGCCGCCAGCTCCCCCTCCGCGACCTCCAACCGGGCGGCGATAGCCTCCGGCGAATCGGTGCCTCTCCCCTCGAGCCGCTCGCGCAGCGAGGAGAGCGCCGGGGGCGCGATGAAGACCTGCACCGCTTCCGGCATGGTGTCGCGGATCTGGCCGGCTCCCTGCACCTCGATCTCCAGCACCACCGGATGGCCGGCGGCGATGCGCTGCTCGACCTCGGACCGCAACGTGCCGTAATGGTTGCCGCTGTAGGCGGCGTGCTCGAGGAACTCGCCTCTCTCGACTCGCTGCTCGAACTCTGTCCGGTCGAGGAAGTGGTAGTCGGTGCCGTGGACCTCGCCTGGCCGAGGGTTTCGCGTGGTCGCCGACGTCGATAGCTCGAGCTCCGGGATCCGTTCCCGCAGCCGCGAGATCAAGCTGCCCTTGCCCACGCCGGATGGCCCGGTGATGACGAACACCCGGGCGGGCGGTGGGTTTTTCGCGGCGGAGTCAGAGGGTGACATGGAGGGGCCAGATTAGAGGATGGGCAGGACTGAATTCCGGCCTCGCCGCGAACTCGACGTCACCGCATCGAGCGGGGAGCGGCCGCGCCTTCCGGGGGCGGGGCCGGGATCGGGGCCCGGTTATCGGCGGAGGCGTTCGACGAGTTCGCCGCGCTGGCGTTCCGAGAGACCGCCGATGGTCTTGGCCGGTGAGACCTTGCACTGCTTCAAGACCCGGTTGGCCTTGACCCGGCCATACTTCGGAACGGCCAGCAGCATGTCGAAGACCTTCGCCGTCAGCACGAAGTCCGGCGGAGACGCCAGCAGGTCGTGGATGGTCGTCCGTCCGGCCTTGAGATCGCGCTTCAGTTGGGCCCGTGCGCTGCGGATGCCATTGGCCCGCTTGAGGGCCTCCATCCGCTGATCGAGGGACCTTTCCGGGGCTTCCGGCGGACTGGAGACGGTCTTCTCGGGAGGTGCCATGAAGGCCGCGAGTATAGCCCGTCCATCCCGGTCCGGGAGCCACAAATGCCCGGAGTCGGGCAAATCCACCTCAACCTCAACTCAAGGTTGAATCCTGAGCCTCGGCGAGCGAACCGAAGCCGCGCCGCTCCAGTGCGCGGACCAGCCCCTCACCGACCTCGATCCCGGCTCGCGGGTCCCGGAAATTCTCGGTGCCGACCGCAACGACTCTTGCGCCGGCGAGGATGAACTCGAGGGCGGACTCGCCGTCCGCGATGCCGCCCATGCCGACCGTCGGGATCGAGACGGCCGCGGACACGGCCCGGACCTGGGCCAGCGCGATCGGCCGAACGGCATGTCCGGACAGCCCCCCCTGGCCCGCGCCGAGCCAGTTGCGCGTCGTCACCGGGTCGATCGCCACCGCCTTGATCGTGTTGATCAACGAGAGCGCGTCGGCCCCGCCGGCCTCCGCCCCCCGGGCAACCTCATCCGGGTTCGCGACGTTCGGGGTCAGCTTGACGATCAGGGGCTTGGCGGTCAGCGGCCGCAGCGCCTTCATCAGGCCTTCCGTCTCGGCCGGCTGCTCGCCGACGATCAACCCGGAGTGGACGTTCGGGCAGGAGACGTTGAGCTCGATGCCTGCCACCTCCTCGCGGGCGGCCACAGCCTCGACCAGCTCACCGAAGACCTCGCGGCTGTCGGCCATCACGGAGACGATCAGCGGCACCCCGAGCTCGGCCATCCGCGGCAGGTCCCGTTCGAGGAATCCTTCCAACCCCGGTCCCGGGAGCCCGATCGAGTTGATCATTCCCGACGGGGTCTCCCACAGCCGGTGTGGCGGGTTGCCCGCGCGCGGGCTGCGGGTGATCGTCTTCGACACATAGGCGGAAAAGGGGAAGTCGCGGATCAGCGCGTCGCCGAAGACGGACCTCGCGGCGAGCGCGTCGAAGGTCCCGGACCCGTTCAGGACCGGGTCGTCGAGCTTGATCCCACAGAGGTCGGTCGCGAGTGAGATCGCCATCAGATCCCCACCCCTGCCAACGCGGTCGAGATCTCGTCGCCGCGCAGCACGGGGCCGTCGACGCAGAGCCGGTGGTAGCCGTCCCCGCTCGCCTTCGGCACGGCGCATCCGTAACAGGCGCCGTAGCCGCAGGCCATCGGGGATTCGAGAGCCAGCTCGACCGGCACGCTGCGCTCGGCGCAGATGATCCGGACCGCTTCCAGCATCGCCGGCGGGCCGCAGGCGTAGACGACGGCCCCGGCGGGATCGTCACCCTCCAGCATCCGCAGGAGCAGATCCGTGACGTAGCCCTTGTGGCCGGCGTTGCCGTCCTCGAAGGCGAGCCGGGTCTCTTCGCAGCCGAAGAGCTCGTCGATCCCGCCGGAGTGGGCCCGGTCACGAAACCCGAGCAGGGCCCGGTACGGGATCCCCCGGTCGATCAGGTGCCGGCGCAGCACCGCCATCGGGGCGATGCCGATCCCGCCACCGACCAGGATGGCACCGGCCGCCTCCGGGTTGAGCTCACGCGGCAGCGAGAAACCGTGACCGAAGGGCCCCGCGATCAGGCAGGAGTCGCCGCGTTCCATCTGGGCCAGGCGGGCCGTGCCCGGCCCGACTTCGTCGATCAGGAAATCGAGCCGCTGCTGCCCGCGGGCGGTTCGTTCCAGTCGGGCGTAGGAGATCGCCCGCGGCAGGAAGGGCCGGCCGCCCTCCCCCGCCCAGTCCGGGGCCGCGCTCAGCATGTAGAACTGGCCGGGAACCGGAGCCGGGCCCTCCTCGTCGATCAGGGTGAAGATGCGGTACCCACCGGTGACCCGGCTGTCCACCACCCCGCAGGGCCGGCGGCCGAACGGGGCTGTGGACTCAGATGCCATGCAGCTCCTGAAGGGAGATGACCTCCGCCGGACCGTTCGAACCGGCCGCAATCGCTCGGCAGGCGGCCGAGGCGCCGGTCAGGGTCGTCATCACGGGGATGCCGTGCTTGATCGCCGCCGTACGGATCTCGTAGCCGTCGGCCCGGGCACCGGAACCGGTCGGCGTGTTGATCACCAGATCGCACTCCCGGCTCTCGATCAGATCGACCACATGTGGCGAACCTTGGGCGATCTTGTTGATCGGCCGAACCGGGATCCCCATCCGTGAGATCGCCTGGGCGGTTCCGCCGGTGGCCACGACCTCGAAGCCGAAGTCGTGGAAACGAGCGGCGAGCTGGGTGGCCGCGGCCTTGTCGGTGTCGGTCACCGAGATGAACACGGTTCCGGACACCGGCAGCGGCGAGCCGGCAGCGGCCTGGGCCTTGCCGAAGGCGGTCGGGAAGTCCCGGGCGATGCCGATCACCTCTCCGGTCGACTTCATCTCCGGTCCGAGCACGGAATCCGCGCCCCGGAAGCGGGAGAACGGCATCACGGCCTCCTTCACGGAGACGTGGTCCCCACGGAAGGGGGGCAGGTCCATCTCCGCGATCTTCTGGCCCAGCATGATCCGGGTCGCGATCTTCGCCAGCGGCACCCCGATCGCCTTCGAGACGAAAGGCACGGTCCGCGACGCGCGGGGGTTGGCCTCGATGACGTAGAGCTCACCCGCCGCCAGCGCGAACTGGATGTTGATCAACCCGACGACGCCGAGCTCCAGGGCGATCGCGGCGGTGGCGGCCTTGATCTCCTCGATCATCTCCTGCCCGATGCTCATCGGCGGGATCACGCAGGCAGAGTCGCCGGAATGGACCCCGGCCTCCTCGACGTGCTGCATGATCCCCGCCACGTACACGTCGTCGCCGTCGCAGAGCGCGTCGACGTCGATCTCGATCGCGTTCTCGAGGAAGCGGTCGAGCAGCAGCGGGTGTTCCGGCGATGCCTTGACGTGAGTGTCGAGGTAGGTGGTGAGATCTTCGGTCGAGTAACAGATCTCCATCGCGCGGCCGCCGAGCACGAACGACGGGCGGACGAGCAGCGGGTAGCCGATCCCGACCGCGATCTCCTTGGCCTCCTCGGCCGAGAGCGCCGATCCATAGGGCGGCGGCTTGATGCCGAGACGGTCGATCAGGGCGCCGAACTTGCCCCTGTCCTCCGCCGCGTCGATGGCGTCGACCGGGGTTCCGAGCAGCGGGATTCCCGCTTCGCGCAGCCCCTCGGCCAGCTTCAGCGGGGTCTGTCCGCCGAACATCACGATCACCCCTTCAGGCTGCTCCTTCTCACAGACTGCGAGCACGTGCTCGAGCGTCAACGGCTCGAAATACAGCCGGTCCGAGGTGTCGTAGTCGGTCGAGACCGTCTCCGGGTTGCAGTTGACCATGACCGCGTCACGACCGCACTCGCGCACCGTCATCGCGGCGTGGACGCAGCAGTAGTCGAACTCGATGCCCTG
>JBEBXB010000018.1:0-15849 GCA_040391885.1 Conexibacter woesei
GGTGAGGCGGGCGAGGAGGGGCAGGATGACGTGGAAGTTCAGGCCGAGAGTGCCGACCAGGCCCATCAGGAGCAGCGGTACGGCGAGCTCCGGGGTCGCCCGGACGTGGCGCACGGCGTCCATCACGCCGGCGCTGTCGCGATCCGGCGTGGGCGCCTTGTTGAGCGTCTTCGGGTTCATGCCGCGCAGAGCCCAGAGCATCACCAGGAAGGTCGCCGCGTTCAGGCCGAAGCAGGGAGCGACCCCGACCGTGGCGATCATGATCCCGGCGAAGGCCGGCCCGGCGACGCGGGCGGAGTGGACGATGACGCTGTTGAGGCTGACGGCGTTGACTATCCGGTCGGAGCCGACCATCTCGATCACGAAGGCCTGACGAGCCGGGTTGTCCACGGCGATCAACAGTCCCCGGACGAAGACGAGGGCGTAGACCATCATCGGCGTGACCCCGCCGGTGATCGTGAACGAGAAGAGCACGAGGGGCGGCAGCATCATCAGCGCCTGGGTGACCATGAGGAGGTTCCGCTTGGCAAAGCGGTCGGCGAGGGTTCCGCCCCAGGCCCCGATCAGCATGATCGGCAGGAACTGGAGGGCGGTCGTCAGTCCGACGGCGAGCCCGGAGCCGGTGAGGCTGAGGATCAGCCAGACCTCGGCCACGGTCTGCATCCAGTTTCCGGACAGCGAGACCACCTGGCCGGTGAAGTACCGCCGGTAGTTGGGGACCGACAGCGAATCGAATGACTTCTTCAGGGCCTGACTCAATCGCGTTCCTCCTCAAGGGCGCTTTCGAGGATCGCCGCCGCCTGTTCCAGGGTGCGGACGTCCTCCTCGCCGAGTTCTTCAAGCATGCGGGCCAGCCAGGCGCTCTTCCGGGAGCGGTGCTCCTCCAGGTACGCGTGTCCGGCGGTGGTTACGGAAAGCAGCGAGCTGCGGCCATCCTCTGGGTCGGAGCGTCTTTCGATCATCCCCGTCTCGACCAGGTTGCCGACGACGCGGGTGACGCTGGGGCGTCGCACGCCCTCGATCTCGGCCAGTTCGCCGGGGGTTATGACCCCGTATCGGGCGACAGAGCCGAGCGTCGCAAGCTGAGTCGGCGTCAACTGGCCTCCGGCCTCTCGCCGCATCCGCCTGGAGGTGCGGGTGATGACTCGACGCAGGCGGTCGGCCACCGGATCTTGAACTTCTGTCTGACGCTGCGTCTGACTATTCATCTGATAGGTCGTTATCCCTGTCCTAGAGCCATTTGTTTGAGATTCTCAGAAGCGCTCGATTCGACCGGGTACGTCCGCGCCGAACGCGTTCGAGCCGCCCGATAGTTAACAACGGTAATTAGTTTACTAAATTACTTTTGGTAAGTCAATCGGCGGGACGGTACCGGAGGGCTTGGCGGGCCGGGAAGGCCTGGGCCTGCTCGAAGGGCTCAGGCAGGCCCGAACGGGCTCAGGCAGATCCGGGAGGGCGGGGATCCCGCATGTCGAACCTTCTGACGTGACCACCGGAGACGAAAGAGAGCGAAGGAGGCGGAGACAGGCCGACCTCGACGAGCTCGGACCCGAGCTCGGTGAAGCCGAATCCGAGCATCTGACCGGTATCGGCGGCCCCGACAACGGCGTCACCGGCTCCCGCGCGATCCGCGCGGAGAACCTGATGCAGACGCCGTTGATGATCGCCGCGGCGCTCACCGTACCCTCCGTCGCCCTGACCGAGGCGCATGTCGGCGGCACCCTCGAGACGATCGCCTCCTTCCTCAACTGGGCCATCTGGATCGCCTTCGCGACCGAGCTGTTGGTGATGCTGGCGCTGGTGCCCGACAGGCGCCGGTATCTGCGGCACCACCCCGTCGAGCTGATCGTCGTGGTCCTCACGCCACCGGTGTTGCCCGCCGCGCTCCAGAGCCTGCGGGTCATCCGCCTGCTGCGCCTGCTCCGCCTGCTCAAGCTCGCCCAGCTCTCACGCCGCCTGTTCTCCAACCAGGGTCTCCAGTACGCCGCCCTCATGACCCTGCTCACGGCGATCGCCGGCGGCTCCCTGTTTCGCGCCTTCGAACGAGGGAACCAGGCGCTCTCGGAGTGGGACGCGATCTATTGGGCGATCTCGAGCATGACCACCCTCGGCTCGAAATGGGAGCCCACCGCGATCGGCTCCGAGATCACCGCCGTGGTCATCCAGCTGATCGGCATCTCGTTCATGGCGATGCTCACCGGCGCCATCGCGCAGCGCTTCCTCAACCCCAACCCCGGAACGCCCCCCACCGGCGCCGACGAGACGACCAACGATTAGAGTCGGACCAAGAGAATGACCGACAGGGGGATCTGAGTGTTGAAAGGAATCAAGGCCGGGCTCGCGCTGAGCCTGGCGATCGGGCTGGTCATGGCCGGCGAGGCGGGGGCGGGGATCAGCCCCGGGGAGATCACGGCCGCGGAGACTTCCGCCGCCGGAACGGTGAACGGCCAGAAGGCCGCGACGGTGCTCGACCACTCCCGCGCCATCCCGACCAAGAGCGGGAAGTTCGTGCGGATCATGGTCTTCACCCGTCGCGCCAAGCACGTCCGGATCAGGATCGACCGCGGCCCGGCGCGCCGGATGAAGAAGCTGGGACGCGGGTGCACCGCGGGAAGCTGCCAGAAGTGGCGGATCTACGCGCGCCGAACCGCGGGCAAGGAGTGCTACTCGATTCGACCGACCGCGATCCACCGGAAAGGTTGGAGGACCGGCCGCACGTTCGACGTCTGCGAGCCCTTCGGCCAGGGCGAAGTCTGACCTGTCCCCTACCCGGGGCTAGAGACCGGAGGGATGCCGGGCGATGAAGCCCGAGTTGTCGCGCAAGTCAGTCTGCCAGCGCGGGCCCGAACCACCGGTGCCGGAGGTGTCGAAGCGGAGCCCGGCGATCACGACGTAGGCGTGGCCCGAGTTCCCGTAGACGGTGATCCAGTTGCCCTGGCCGGGCTCGCCCCAGGTGGTGAGCCCGGTCGAATCGAGCGGGCTGGAGATGAGGCCGCCACCGTGAAGGGCGAAGCTGACCGCGCCGGAGCAGTCGTAGCCGGACGACTCGAATGAACCGTGGCCGCCGCCCCACACATACGGGGTGTGCGCGATCGAGTTGGCGGCGGCGATCACGTCCTTGACCGCCTGAGGCGCCCCGGAGGGTGCGGCGGCGAGACCGTCGGCACCCAGCTGGGCCGTCTGCCCGGAGACCGGCGCGGGCGCTCGCGGTGCCGAGCTCGCGGCCGGGTCGTTGGTCAGGTCGGGCAGGCTGTCCTCCAGCGCCCCGGCCCTCTCTTCGAGGGCCTCGATCCGCTGTCGGCGCATGTCACGGGTCGCCAGGAACTGCGCCCGTTCGGCCTCGACTTCGTCTCTCGCCGCGACCGCTTCGCGCTCCTCGCCGGCGATCCGGTCCCGGGCTTCCTGAAGCTTCTTCTCCTGAGCCTGCATCTGCTCGACCATGTCCGCGATCTCGTTGCGGAGGTCGGTCACCCGCTCGACGACCGAGTCGTTCCGGTCCTGGATCGCGCTGGCATAGCCGGTACGCGAGACCAGATCGGACCAACTGGCGGATCCCAGGACCATCTCGGCCACGTCGGGCGTGCCCGCCATGTACATCGCAACGAGCTGGGTGCGCAGAACGTCGAGCGCACGGTTGAGTCGGGCGCGGACCTTGGTCAGCCGTTCCCTCTCCCGACCGAGATCGGCTTCGATCCGGTCCAGCTCGGCCTGCTTCTCCGCCAGCTGCGCCTGTAGCTCCTGCGCCCGGGCCCGCAACGGACCGAGCCGTCCCAGCAACGAGTCGACCTTGCGGTTGTCGGCGGCGATCTGCTCGCGCAGCCCGTCGACCGTGCCGGCGATGTCGGAAAGCTTGCTCTGTGCCCGGTCGTATCGCTGCTGCGGGGTCACGGCATCGGCCGACCGCACCTGCACGGCGAAGCCGGTGAGAAGGAGGAGAACCACGGCGGCGACCGCTGCGGCCAGGGCGCGACCTCGGCCGCTGGGGATGTACTCAGATCGTTGATTCATGCCGGTCCGCCGGTTCGCGGACGAAAGACCAAGGTAACGAGCCGATCCGAACCCGCCCATCCCCGCCCCGGGCCTGGGAAATCCCGTGCACCTGGAGGAGCCGAGGCCGTCGCGAAGACGACCCCGGGCAACGGAACACGGATGAAAGAAAACAACGCGATTCCAGCGGCTGTCCGTTCTTTTCTATATCTTTTTTCGGAACTTTGCGTATTTTTCCCACGCATTTTGACTTATCTATGTTATGTTTCCGCCACGAAGGAGCGGAACTGGGAAGCCGCTCCCCGACGAAGGAGAGGTATGAACTCACGAAGGCTCGTTATGGGCTGCTCGACCGTCGCCGAGACCGTCGAGGTCGGGGCGATCGCCAAGGGCTTCGACGCGGACGAGTCGGTGACGGCCCTGGAGGAGCTCGACCTGACGGCGCACCGGGGTCGCGAGGCGACCACCCTCCCCTACGGCCTGCAGCGCCGGGTCGAGATCGCAAGGGCCCTGGCCGGGCGGCCGGAGCTGCTCCTCCTCGATGAGCCCGCCGCCGGCATGAACGAGCAGGAATCCGACGAGCTGATGCACACGATCCGCCGGGTCGCCTCCGACTTCGGCTGCGGCGTGCTGATCGTCGACCACGACCTCCACCTGATCATGCGCCTCTGCGACCGGGTCCATGTGCTCGGCGAGGGCCGCACCCTGGCCGAGGGCCTCCCGGCCGAGGTCCAGGCCGACCCGGCGGTGATCGAGTCCTACCTCGGCAAGACCACTACTGGAGGAACATGAGCCAGACGAACAGAACCAACGAGAGCTTCGGCGCGATCACCAGCGGGGTGATCTCGATGCTCGGCGCGCCGCACCTGCCGGTGGAGGGCCTTTCCGGCCACGGTGCCCGCGCCGCCTTCTTCGGATACCCGTACGACGGGGCGAATGCCGCGATCGAGCGGCCCGGCTCCGCGAACGGCCCGCGGGCCCTGCGGATCGCGTCCAACATGTGCTTTCCGTGGTCCTTCGAGTGGGACATCGACCTGATCGAGCACTACCGGCTCGTCGACTGCGGTGACCTGCCGCTGGCGGTCGGCAACGTAGAACGAACCCACGAGCTGGTCCAGCCGGTCCTGCGGGCCGCCCTCGAGGCGGGCGCGATCCCGGTGGCCATCGGCGGCGACCACTCGCTCTGCATCCCGGGCGCCCGGGCGCTCAGCGAGCACCTGGGCCCGGACAAGAAGATGGGCTACCTGCAGATCGATGCCCACCTCGACGGCGGCGTGGACATCGGCGGGGAGCTGCAGACGAACTGCAGCGGGCTGATCCGCGCTTCCGAGCTGCCGAACATCTCGGTGGAGAACATGGCCGTCATGGGCATCCGGGGCACGATCAACGTCCCCGAGTGGTGGAGCGCCGTCCGTGAACGGGAGATCCCCGTCCACACGATGAGGTCGCTCCAGCGCGACGGCGTCATCCCGCGGGTCGCCGAGATCCTCGACCGGGTCTGGGACGGGGTGGACGCTGTCTACGTCACCTTCGACACCGACTCGATCGACGCCTCGGCGGCACCCGGCACGACCGGGCCGGAGCCGGGAGGGTTCACCAGCCACGAGATCATCGAGATCGGCCGTATGATCGGCGAAAGGGGCCTGACCGCGATCGACAACGTCGAGCTCGCCCCGCTCTACGACCCCAGCGGGGTCACGGCCCGGCTGGTCTGGGAAGTGATCTCGGAGATGCTTTACTCCCACGCCCGACACCATGGCTGAACCGAAACCCTTAAATCGCAGTTCCCGCGGATCCATCGATCCCGAGCACATGGGCTCGGCCAACGGCTCGCTGCGGATGGACGACGTCGATCGCAAGATCCTGGAATGCCTGCGCGAGGACGGCCGCATGAACGTCGCCACGATCGCCAGGCGGGTCGAGGTCGGGCAGAACACCATCAAGCGGCGGATCGAGCGCATGGAGGAGCTGGGCGGCCTGCGGGTGGTGCCGGTCATCGACCCCGACTCGGTCGGCCTGGACGACTGCATCTACGTCGGCATCAAGGTGGATCCCAATCGGCTCGACGAGATCTCGAGGAAGGTCAGGGCGATGCCCGAGGTCCGTTATCTGGCCCTGACGACCGGCCCGTGGGATCTGCTCGCCGAGGCCTTCGTCGGGTCGCGGAAGCACATGGCCGACTTCCTGCTGCGCTCCGTCGGCGAGCTTCCCGGGATCACGTCGACGGAGAGCTTCAGCGTGCTGAAGATCGCCAAGTTCGGCTACGAGTGGGAGGTCCCGGACTACTACCAGTCGATCGAGGAACAGGTCGACGACGACGAGGCATCGAACGCGCATCCGAGCTGAGCGGGGCACCTCCCCCGCTCGCCGTCATCCGGCGTCGCCGTTACCCCAGGCCCCGCGGATCGTCCGTTCGGCCTGTTTGCCTTCCGGTGAGTAATCGGTGGCGGGATCCTCGTCCGGCGCCTGGTCGGCACGCCAGCTCCACCAGCTGATCCCCGCCAGCCAGTCTGCTCCCTCGAAAGCCGCGAAGGCGGCGGCATAGGCGACCGCCTGGGCCTTCTGGTCGGGCTTCTCGCCTTCCTTCACCTCCCATGGGTGAGCGGTTGCCCCGGCCTGGGTCGGGTAGCCGATCTCGGTCAGGAGAACCGAGCGGTCCCACCTTTCCGAAGCCGACCGCAACGCTTCCACGGTGGGAGCCCACGCCTCGGCGAGATCCGCCTCGGTCGGGGTGTCGCCTTCGCCCGAGAGAGGGAAGTAGGCGTCGATCCCGATCAGGTCGAGGTCGTCCCAGAACTGAACCTGCTCATGCTCGTCCCAGTTGGCGGCGTAGGTGATCGGGCCCGGATACTGCTCGCGTGCGATCGCGATGATCCGGCGCCAGGGGTCGGTGTCGGCGGAGAGCGACTTGAGCTCGGTGCCAGCGACCAGGAGCTCGGCTTCCTGCTCCGCCGCGATCGCCGCGAAATGGCTGAGGAACGATCCGTACGACTCGTACCACTTGGTCCGGTCTGCCGGTTGGATGTCACCCCGGAACGTGCCGTCGAGGACATCCACATGCGGTTTGAGCACCACCTTGAGGCCGGCTTCCTGGACCCAGTCGATTGCCTGGATCAGGCTCTCGTCGGTCGGCGACTTCTTCCGGTCGGGGCGGATGACGTCGTCGTCGGCGCCCTTCATGTACCAGGTCGGGACCAGTGTGATCGCGGTCGAGCCGAGCGCGGCGATCTGATCGATGTCCCGCTTCACCTGTGGCCGGCCGTAGCCGTCGGCGGTGTAGGCGGTCAGGTTGACCCCGTTGAGTGGGCCGGCCACCGGGATCGGGCCGGTCGCCCCCGTAGTCGCGGTCAAGCCGGTGTCTCCGGTCGTCGCCGTCCCCGAGGGCCCGGCCTTCCCGGGGCTCACGCCGTCGTCGCCGGAGTCGAACAGAACCAGGGCCAGGATTCCGGCGACCAGGGCTGCGGCTGTGGCGAGAATCAAGATCACGGCTCGGGGCACTCCGCCACCCTACGCTGCCCGTCAAGCCGAAGCCGGACGGCCGACCGAAACGCGAAACGGTTCCGGCCGGCCACTTCCATACGAGGACTCAGCCGAGGATCTCGGCCTTCATCTTCTTGAACTCCTCTTCGGTGATGCCGCCGCTCTGACGCAGCTGGTCCAGCTTGTGGAGCTCGTCGACCGAGGTGGTGCCGGCCGCCTCCTGCACATAGCTGTCGAACTGCTTCTTGGCGTCGATCTGGCTTTGGATCGTCCGGTCCCGCATGCCGGAGCCACGGGCGATCAGATAGATGAGCGAGGCGATCACCGGCAGGACGATCAGGAAGAGGCACCATGCGGCCTTGCCCCACCCGGAGATCTCGTGGTCGCGGAAAAGGTCCATCAGGATGGTGATGACGATCCACACCCAGATGAAGAAGAAGAAGATCGCGAGCGCGGTGAGGATTCCATCCCCCGGCTCGTAATCGGCGAAGAGTAGCGACAGCATCGGCGTTCCTTTCGGACTGAAAAACGGACTTGACCCGGGAAAGGCTACATCGCCCGTCCCGGGTCAATCCCGAAATCACGTCGACCGGCCCGCGGGCCGGGTGAAAGGATCTAGCGCTTCTCGGCCAGCTTCCAGGCGGCCGGCATCAGCAGGGCGCCGATGGCGGCCTTGACCAGCCCGCCGATGATGAAGATGGTGAAGCCGTTGTGGATGACCCACGACCACTCCATGCCGGAGTACAGCTTGAGGCCCGCCAGACCGAAGCCGAAGACCAGTGCCTGGCCGACGACGAACGAGGCGAAAGCGGTCAGGACCTTGCGGTCGGTGCCGCGCTCGGCCAGCCAGCCGACGGCGCCGGCGGCAAAGATGAAGCCGACGATGTAACCACCGGTGGCGCCCGTGATCACTGACAGTCCGCTGCTGAAGTCAGAGAAGACAGGCAGCGCGAGACCGAGCACGGCGTACAGGGCCAGGGCTGCCATGCCGCGCTTCCACCCGAGGGCGGCACCCACCAGCACGACGGCCAGGGTCTGCCCGGTCATCGGGACCGGAGTCATCGGGATGACGATCTGGGCGCAGAGGGCGGTGAAAAGGGCACCGCCGAGCACCAGCACGGCGCTACGGACAATCGTGTTGGCGAAGAGGTCAGCGAGGACCGGGACACGGGGCGCTGCCACCGCGTTGGAGAGCGTGGACATCTGAAACCTTCCTGATTCGGAGACTCAAGAGTTACGAGACCGGGGCAGCTTATTCGGCGGCGGTCCCGTGGTGACGCCCGGTTCCCATCCCGATCTCCCCGCCACCGCATCCTCGGCCACCTGCGAAGCTTTGGCGGTGTCCGTACTCGCTGCCGATACCGGTGGGGCAACCGCGCTCCTCCAACTCATCCACGCCACCCGTTACGTCACCGCGTTGCGGGAGGGCGGCTCGCTGCCCGGCCTGGTTGAAGGCGACGATCTCGGCACCTGGGTGGTCAAGTTCCGCGGTGCCGGCCAGGGGGCGGGCGCACTCGTCTCCGAGGTGATCGCCGGTCAGCTCGGACGCGACATCGGCCTGCCGATCCCGGAGCTGCGCCTGATCGAGATCGCGCCGGAGCTCGGGCACGCGGAGCCCGACCCGGAGATCCAGGAGCTGATCGAGGCCAGTCCGGGACTGAACCTCGCCATGGACTTTCTGCCGGGCGCCCTGCCGTTCACTCTCGACGTCCCCGGCGCCGGCTCCGGGCCCCCGTCGTTCGATCCCGACCTCGCCGCCGAGATCGTCTTCTTCGACGCCTTGATCACCAACATCGACCGCACCCCGCGAAACCCGAATCTCCTGACCTGGCACGGGCGGACCTGGTTGATCGATCACGGAGCAGCATTCTTCCGGCAGCACGGCGTGAAGCCGCTCGCCGAGACGGCCCTCGCCCCGACCCCGATCCTGCGTGACCACGTGCTGCTGCCCGCCACCGACCAAAGCCGCCTGACCGCGGCCGGCGACCGGCTCGCCGACTCCGTCCGGGCGAACATCGAGAGTGCGGTCGCCGCGGTTCCCGAGGAGTGGCTCGGCCCGGATCCCACGGCCCGCCGGGCTGACTTCACCGCATTCCTGAGGCGCCGGCTCGACGGCCGCGCCTCCTTCATCGCGGAACTGAGTGGCGATGAATGAACAGCGGCCCCGGCCCTTCGTCTACGCGGTCCTGCGGGTCGTGCCCTGCCTCCAACGCGGCGAGCGCCTCAATGTCGGGGTGGCGCTCTTCTGCCGCCAGCTCGACTTCATCGACCTCAAGACCAACCTCGACCGTGAACGCCTGGCGGCGATCGCACCGGGCTTCGATCCCGCCCCGGCCGCGGAACGGATCGAGGCGATCCGCAAGGTGGTCCAGGGGGATCCGACGGCCGGCACGCTCGCGCACCTGCCCCCGTCCGAACGGTTCGGCTGGCTCACCGCCCCCTCCTCCACCTCGATCCAGTCCTCCGAGGCCCACACCGGCCTGACGGCCGATCCCGGCGCGGAGCTGGACCGCCTCTTCGAACGACTGGTCCTCTGAACCCGCCGCCCGGCCCTCAGGCCAGGAGCTCGGGCAGATCGACGATCGAATCGATCGTCGCGGTCGGCTCGATGCCGCTCTCGGCGACCAGGTCCTCCTTGTACTTGCCGGTCCGCACCAGCACGGAGGCGATCCCGGCCGCGAGCCCGCCGCCGATGTCTCCCTCGATGTCGTCCCCGACCATCACCGTGTTCCCGGGATCGGAGTGGATGTCGGCGAGGGCCATCAGGAAGAAGTCCTTCGACGGCTTGCCGACCACGACCGCTTCCTGGCCGCTCGCGTACTCCAGAGCCGCCGAGAAGGCGCCGACGTCGAGGACCAGACCGTCCTCGCGCTTCCAGTAGCGGTTGTGCTGGAGCGCGATCAGCTCGGCTCCGTCCATCATCTGACGAAAGGCATGGGTGAGGGTCTCGGCGGAGAACATCGGGCCCAGGTCACCGAGCACGATCGCATCCGACTTCTGATCGGTGCCGATCACGTCGATCTCCTCCAGGTCCCCCCGCAGGGACTTGGCGACCATCAGGTTGACCTTCTTGTATCCCTTGGATCGGCAGTAACGGACCGCCATCGCCGCCGGGGTCAGAACTTCCTCCGCGGCGATGTCGAGCCCGGCTCGCTGCAGCCGCTCGATGACGGCTTTGCGCGAGATCGAGCTGGTGTTCGTGACCAGGCGAACCCCACCGACCATTCCCCGCAGCTCGCGCAACGCCTCGTTGGCGCCGGGGATCGGGTCACCGTGGATATAGAGGACCCCCTCGACGTCGAGCAACAGGGCTTCGGGACGTTTCGGCAGGGTATCCATGGCACAAATGTATGCGCTGGAGCGGGGCCGGGCCATGTCCGGCGGGACAAATGCCGGGTTCGACGGTGCCCGCCGGGGCGGTCTCTCAGGGCAGGTCGACGTAGAGCGTCTGGGTGGCGGTCCCGACCCAGCCGCGCCGGTCGAAGATCCCGGATGTCGTCAGTCCGGCCCCTACCGGGTCGATCTCCGTTCGAGATCGGAGCCCGATCCACTCCCCTTCCGGGTCGCGCAAGAGGGAGAAGTTGAGGTCGCAGTTGGCGAAGAGGTAATCGCCGAACGGCACGGGATGAGCCAGGCCGTTGCCGAAGTCCGCCGCGGCGATCGCCCGTTGAACGGGTGACGCGGGCTCCCCTGGAAGCAGCGGGGCATCGAGCCTGAACCAGGCCGAACCGGTCAGGCCGACCCTGTCCGGACCGCCTTCGACGGCCATCACCTTGTTGGCCGTGCGATGAAACGCCGGGCCGTCGCCGTCGGCCCACAGGCTGTGATCGACGGGTCGGCCGACACCTGGATCCTCCATCCGTTCACTCCCCAGGGTGTCGGCCGGGAGCTCGACCTCACCGCGGCGCAGGAGAACCGCCCGGGCGTCCATCAGCACCTTGTCGCCCCCGAGGAGCCGCAGCGAGATCACTCGCTGGCGCTTTCCGTTCTTCACGATCTCCGTCTCGATCTTGATCGCGCCCAGCATCACCGGACCGTAGAAGGTGGAGGAAAGGGCGGCCAGCCGCATCTTGAGGTCGGACCCGCAGGACTCGGCGGAACGGGCCAGCAGAGCGGCCGGCGCCCCACCGTGGGCGGCGTCGTCCTGCCACGGCCCTCTGGCCTCTTCGGTCAACTCGAAGCGCTCTTCCCGGCGTCCGCCCTTCACGATGGTGCCCCGGTGAGCCGCGATGTGACCCGGCAAATCTAGATCTGTCTCAGACATCGCGCAGACCGTATCCGTAAGCGTCGTTGACCGGTCGGCGGGCAGCGCCTAGAGTCCCGTCCATGCCCACGCTCGAGAAGGCCACGCTCCACGTCCTGCCACCTTCGCATCCGTGCATGACGGCCGAGGCGGGTCTCCGGCACAAAGGCATCGAGTACGAGAAGGTCAACCTGGACATGGGCCGTCACGGCGACAAGATGGAGGAGATCTACGGCGACGGCAACCGCACCGTCCCCGGCCTCACCATCGGTGACGAGCGGATCCACGGCTCGGTATCGATCCTCGAACGGCTCGAAGAGCTGGTCCCGGAAAACCCCCTGTACCCGGCCCCGATCGCGACGAAGGTCAGCGAGGCGGAGCGTTGGGCGGACGGCGATCTCCAGGACATGGGGCGCCGACTTCCGTGGGGCGCGCTCCACTTCCGGCCCGAAGCGATGGGCACCCTGGCCGGCGGCGAAAGCCTAGACCCCGCGGGGACCGACTTCGCGATCAAGTTCATCCGCGCCTCCTGGAAGTACCACTCGCTGACGGCGGTGCAGCTGGCCGAGGATCTGGCCGCGTTGCCGGGCATGGTCGACCGGGTCGAAGAGCTCGCCGCCGACGGGATCGTCGACGGCGACGAACCGACCGCCGCCGACTTCCAGATCGGTGCGACGATCAGGGTCCTCCTCACCGTGGAGGATCTGCATCCGGTGATCGCCGGCGGTGCCGCGGAGCGGATCGCCCGCCGGCACTTTCCCGACTATCCCGGGCTGGTCCCGGCCGGGGCCTTCCCCGACGGCTGGGTCAAGCCGCGCGCCTGATCCGAGCCTTCGGCTTCCTGCGGCCGCGGCCGTAGCCGGCCGCCGACGTAGAGCAGTGTGATCACGAAGCCGATCAAGGCCATCGCCGCATCCATGCGAAAGGCGGCGTGCAGCCCGGTGATCAGGCTCGACTGCGATGCGAACACGGTCGTGGTCAGGGCCAGACCTACGGATCCACCCGCGATCTGGAACATGTAGAGGATCCCGCCGGCGAGGCTGGACCGGTTCTCCGCCACCGAGGTCACCGCCGCCGTGGTCGCCGCCGAATAGAACAGCCCGATCCCGACGCCGAGCGTGACCATCCCCGGAACGAGCGCCGCGAACGAGCCGCCCTCCTCGATACCGATAGCGAGGAGGAAGGGCCCAACCGCGATCAACGCGGCGCCGACCGAGACGATCAGCTTGCCACCGAGCCGGTTGTATAGGGGCCCGGCCACGAAAGAGGTCAGGGCGAACACCGACATGAAGGGCAGCAGCCCGAGCCCCGCCTCGAAAGCCGAGTACTCGAAGGACTTGGTCAGGTACTGGGGGATGAAGAACAGCGCCGCGAAGAAGGTCGCCGAGATGAAGAGCAGGGCGACGCAGGTGGCACGGAAGCTGGTGTTGCTCATCACGTCGCGCGGAATGAGCGCGTGCTCGCCAGCGCGGCGCTCGGCGAAGGCGAACGACGCGATCAGGATCGCCGCGACCGCGATCGCGCCGATGATCCGCGGGTCGCCCCAGCCGAGGTCGACCACCTGGTCGAGGGCGACCATGAACGTAACCAGGCCGAGCGAGACCGTGGTGATCCCGAGGTAGTCGATCCGGCGATCGGCCGTCTCCGGACGGGGCTGGTGGATCAGGTACCAGACGGTCACGATCGCGACCAGGGCGATCGGGACGTTCAGGAAGAGGATCCACCTCCAGCTCGCGAACTCGGTCAGTGCCCCGCCGATCAGGGGCCCGACCGCATTCCCCACCCCGGCCACGCCGAGGATCAACCCGCCGGCGATGCCGGCCTTCTCCTTCGGCAGGGCGGCGAAGGTCATGCCGAGGACCGCCGGCCACATCAGGGCGCCGCCGACCCCCATGACCGCCCGGGCCGCGATCAGCCAGGACTCGGTCTGTGCCGCGCCGGCCAGCAACGACGACAGCCCGAAGATCCCAGCCCCGACGAAGAAGGCCTCCTTGCGGCCGAACAGATCCGCCAGGCGCCCACCGGTCACGATCAGTACTCCGAATACGAGGGCGTAGGCATTGACCACCCACTGGACGGTGGTGACGCTCGTGTCGAAGTCCTTTTCGATCGCGGGCAGCGCCACATTCATCGCCGTGATGTCGTTGGCGACAACGAACACACCCAGCGCCATGGCGAACAGCGAGAAGATCGTGGACCTGCTCACTTCGCCCAGCCTATCGCCCATCCCTTACTGTGAAAACCATGAGCACAAGCGAGACACCCGGAGAGTCGATCACCGCCGAAGGCATGGCCCAACTCGAGGCGGAGATCCTCGAGCTCGAGGGACCTGCCCGAGAGCGCCTCTCAGAGAGGCTCAAGGTCGCCATCGCCGAGGGTGACCTGAAGGAGAATGCCGAGTACCACATCGCTAAGGAGGATCAGGCTCACCTGGAGACCAGGATCCTGCGGCTGCGCGAGCGTCAGAAGAACGCCGTCGTCGTCGACGCCGACGATCACGGCGACGAGGACGTCTTCGCCTTTGGCCGCACCGCCGAGATCGTCGACCACAACGGCAAGCACCACACCTGGACCCTGGTCGGCTCGACCGAAGCGGATCTCGCCGGGGGCAAGCTTTCGGCCGAGTCCCCGATCGGTCAGGCGCTCCGCAACCGGAGCGTGGGTGAGGAAGTGAATATCTCCACTCCGAAGGGCGAGCGCGTCTTCAAGGTGGAAAAGCTCGTCTGAGCCTACTTCTTCTCCCCGGGCCACACTCCCGTGTAACGGGCGAAGGCAGCCCGGGCACCGTGGTCGACCAGCCCTTTGACGAGGGCGAAGATAGCCCCTTCGAGCAGTAGCGCGAGCACCAGTTTCGGCATCTCGACATCGCTCTGGTCGGCCTGCGGTGGATCCCGGTCGTCAAGGGAGCCCCATCCCTTCTCGAAGAACTTGCGGGCGATCATCCCCGCGGCGATACCGGCGACGATCCCGAATGGCCTGAAGAGGATGCTCATGGTGGCTTGGTGCCCGGATCAGCCCCTACCCAAACAGCCCCGCGATGCGGGCCCGATCGGACGGACCCGTATCCTGCCGTCATGGCCGCGAAGAAATCCAAAGCCGCTCGGGCCGGCATGGCCGCCGGTTTCGCGGCGCGCTCCATCCGGTACGCCCGGCAGGTGGACTGGCCCGCCGTGTGGATGCGCGCCCGTTGGCTCTCGCACCACACGCAGCGGCTCTACAACAACCTTTCCGAGGCGGAGCGCAAAGAGTTCCTGGAGATGGTGGTGCCCACCAAGTCGTCCCGTTTCATCGCCCGTGAAGACCGTACGCGGGTGACCGAGCTGGTGACGAAGGCGTTCTCCGGAAAACAGCTTTGACCGACAGCCCACGGCGAGTATGGTCAGAGGATGGACGTTGACGAGCTGTTGGCAGAAGACACGGTCCATCCCCATTTCGGACCCGGGCAAGGTTGGTTGCCGGGAATGGACAAGGAAAGCGACTCCTGGCTGGACGAGATTCTCCTGAGCCGAGGCGACGAGGGCGACACCGCCCTGTCCGGCGGGCAGGGCCCGGAAGACGGAGCCCGCCTGAGCTGACCGGTGGGAACGGCTGAACCGATCGACGAGGTCCACTACCGGCGGCTGCTGGTGGCGGTTGACGGTTCGCGCAATTCCGATCTCGCCCTTTCCGCCGCGCTCTCGCTTGCCCGGAGGGACAACGCGACGATCACGATCGTCAGCGTGGAGCCGGACGTGTCCGGGGCGACCGTCCAGTGGCCTGTCGTCACGGCTCCGCCGACGGACCTCCAGTCCGAAGCTCACGGACGGTGTGCGGACAACCTCTCGCGTGCGGTCGCCGCGATGCCCGAAGACGTCCCGGTCACCTCGATCCACCGGTTCGGCAAGGCCGGCCCGGAGATAATCGCCCAGTCGAAGGCGGAGAGCTACGACGTGATCCTCGTCGGGGCACGTGGCGTGGGTCGAGTCGAATCCATCCTCGGCAGCGTCAGCCAGCACGTCCTCCACCACGCCCAGACAGCCGTGCTGGTGACGCACGCTCCCCGCCCGGGCGACGAAGCCACCTGAGTCGCCCTTCCTGACGGCGGCTCCGGGACCCGCCGCGAGGCTGCTTCGATCCGGGCGCCGAAACGGGTGCCGAAA
>JBEBXB010000019.1:0-15716 GCA_040391885.1 Conexibacter woesei
TGGCTTCGTACATGGAATCCCTGCGGCTGGTCGAATCCCGAAGGCCGGACCTGCTCTGTCCCGGGCATGGGCCGTTCATCACGGAGGCCATGGCCAAGGTGGCCGAGTACATCGATCATCGGGAGGGACGCGAGGCCGCGTTGGTCGAGGCGCTGGACCGCGGCGTGCGAACCCGGATGGAGCTGCTCGACACCGTCTGGTCCGATGTCCACGAGGTCCTCCGCCCGGCCGCCGCCGTCGTCCTCGAGGCCCATCTCCAGAAGCTCGCGAACGAAGGCCGCCTCCCGCCAGATCTGGCGGAGTAAGACGAAAGAGGTCGGCGTAACCCGCGGCTTGACGGCCGCTACACTGAGCCCGTCTCGTGCTCGTCATCGCTGCCTGATGGACCGTCCGGAGCCCGGAGGTTCGCGTAACGGAGTCCGCGCTCTCGATGATCTTCAGCTCCCCGACATTCCTCTTCCTGTTCCTGCCGGCGGTGCTGATCGCCGTCTGGCTGGCGCCGGCTTGGATGCGCCGGTTCATCCTGCTCGGGGCGGGCCTCTTCTTCTATGCCTGGGGTGTCCAGACATTCGTCCTGGTGATCATCGCCTCGACGTTCGTCGACTGGGCGTTGGCGCGCTTTATGACGGCGGCCGATACGCGCGGACGGTCGCGGGTCAAGCGAACCCTCTTGATCCTCGGCCTGCTCCAAAACGTCGGTTTGCTCGTCTGGTTCAAATACGCGAGTTACGCCTCTTGGCAGATCGAACGGCTCGCCGACATGCTGGGCCTCGCCAGCCCCGGGACGCTGGAGATCCTGCTGCCGATCGGCATCTCCTTCTTCACCTTCGAGAAGATCAGCTACCTCGTCGACGTCTGGCGCGGCGACGTCGAGGCGCGACGCGACCCGCTCGACGTGTTGCTGTTCGTCTCGCTGTTCCCGCGCTCGATCGCCGGACCAATCGTCCGGTTGCGCGAGATCCAGCACGACCTACGTCGGCCCCAGCCACGGGTCGATCAGGTCCAGGCCGGCGCGATCCGCTTCGCGCACGGATTGGCGAAGAAGGTGCTCATCGCAGACCAGATCGCGCCGATAGCCGACGCCGCCTTTGCCTCGGTGCAGGACGGGTCCCTCACTACCGGGAGCGCCTGGCTTGGGATGCTCGCCTACGGCCTGCAGCTGTACTTCGACTTCTCCGCATACAGCGACATGGCGATCGGGATCGGCATGATGCTCGGCTTCCGCCTGCCGGAAAACTTCGACCGCCCCTACTCGTCGATCTCGATAACTGAGTTCTGGCGCCGCTGGCACATGACCTTGTCGCGCTGGTTCCGCGATTACGTCTACATCCCGCTCGGGGGCAGCCGCGGCAGCCCGGGCAGCACCTCGCGGAACCTGCTGATCGTCTTCCTGCTGACCGGGATCTGGCACGGCGCCGGCTGGACCTTCATGCTCTGGGGCCTCTACCACGGCGGCTGGCTGATGCTGGAACGGAAGATGGGCTGGCGTGGGCTCGAAGGCCCAGTCCACTGGCGGTTGGCGCGACGCGCCTCGCTGGTGCTGATCGTCTTCGTCGGCTGGGTGCTGTTCCGGGCCGAGACGCTCGGCGATGCGCTCCACTTCTACGAGGCGATGATCGTGCCGATCGGCGGCATGGCCCCGGCCGTCTCCGTTGCGATGACCACCCAGGCCCTGACCATGCTGCTAGTCGCCTGCGGGATATTCCTGCTGCCGGGGACCCGAAGCGGCGGCCGCTTCCTGATCGACGGTCTCGGCCGGCGAGTGATCGCGGCGCGGGTCGCGGTGATGATCCTGCTGCCGCTGGCGCTGATCATGGCGTTTGCCGACGACTACTCACCATTCCTCTACTTCCAGTTTTGAGACCGATGACTCGTATCCGCACTCTGCTTCCGATCATCTGGCTGATGGCGCTCCTGCTGTTGCCGGTGACGGCGTACATGCTCGGTGTCAGGCAGCCGCAGCTGGAGAACCGGGGGAAGACGGCGTTCCCCGACGTGAATCGTGGCACCATCCGTCAAGACGACACCTTCCGGCAGCTCGACGCCGCGATCCGCGAACGGCTTCCGCTGCGAGGCGAGGCGATCGACACGAGAGGACGGATCGTGATGAAGGTCTTCGGCAGCAGCACGAACGCCGATGTAATCCTCGGTGGGGACGACTGGCTCTACTACCGACCTGAGCTGCGACTCTGCGAACCGAACTTGCAACTCGCCTTGCCCGCGGAGGACGCCGTCGAAGTGCTGACCCGGACGATCACAGCCTCCGGCCGGCGACCGGTGGTGATTGTCGCCGGTTCGAAGATCATCACTCACCGCAAGCATCTGAAAGGGGTGACTGACACCGAAATGGCCTGCCTCGAGAGCGCTGAGTCGCGGGTCCAAGAGCGGCTGAAGGAAATCCCCGGTGGCTACAGCATCCAGGCGGAGCTCGACGCACACGAAGCGGCCGGGCGCCCGACTTTCCTACGTAGCGATACCCATTGGAACGCGCTCGGCCGAAGGGTCTTTGCGCAGACGCTGCTCGACGCCGTCCGTCCCGGGCTCGCCGCCGAAGTACGGCTGCGGGCACTCGACGAGATAGATCGCCCAGGCGACATCGGACCGTTCTTGGGTCAGGAGCGCGTTGACCGCGATAGGCAGTTGACCGTGACCCGTGCCCCGACCACCCACTTTCCCCCGGATGAAGTGCTGCTTGTCGGCGACTCGCAACTCTGGACCGCAATGAAGGTTCCAGGGGCTGACGGAAAGACCGTGCTGGAACATGTGTTTCCGGGCCAGCCGGAGTGCGACCAGGAGGCGATGCAAGAGCACGGTTGCGCCGATCCGATGATTGACGTCCATACCGTCGTGATCGAACTGGTAGCTCGCAATATCGACCGGTTGGTGAATACCTGTTGGCGGCCGGTCGCGACGCTGACCAAGCTCATGAGGGGCCACCCGGGACGCTGGGCTGACGGTGACGCCACGCGGCGAGCGACGACGAGTGCGGCGCCGGCACGGATCGTGTTCGGTGATGACCGCAGTGACGTCATGCGGCTCCTTCGCCTCCCGGTGCGCGGGCTCCCCGCCGAGCAAGCGGACGACCCCGCGAACGCGCCGGCCGTCAGCGTCGTCCCGGAAGGTGCCCCACGGCCCTGTGCCCTGACGTCAGTGACGGACTCTGAGTTCGACGAGATACTGATCCCGATCCCTGCCGGGGAGAACGTCGCCGACTTGGAGCTGCGGGTGTCCGGCCCTGCGGGTACCGAGCTCGGTCGCCCCGAAGTGCTGTTCCTCGACGACCGGCCCCAGGCCCGTTGAGGCCGCTGCAGCCGGTGGGCGCCGAGTCGTCTGCGCTCTAGCCGCGGCGCTTCGCCGCGAGCGCGAGGGCGTCGAGGTACCGGTCCGAGATATCCGACCAGGAGTACCGCTCGGCGACGGTCGCCTGACCGCGCCGACTCCATTCGGCACGGAGCTCCGGATTGCCCGCCGCGTGCTGGATCAGCTCGACGAGCGATTCCGGATCGGCAGCGAAGAGCTGGTCCGGGTTGTCGACCACTTCCGCGTTGAAGGCGGTGTCAAGCGCGACGGTCGGGGCGCCCGCACCCATTGCCTGAAGCAGCGCCGGATTCGTTCCTCCCACCGAATGACCGTGGATGTAGAGACCACAGTGTGACCAGAGCTGGCTGAGCTGTACCTGGTCGGCGACGTGACCGAGCCAACGGATCTTCCCGTCCCGGTTGAGCTCGTCGAGGCGGTTCTCCAATGGGGTCCCGCCCTTGCCGGTTCCGACGATGACCGAATCACCTTCGGTTGCCAGCAGAGCATCCAAAGCCAGATCCACGTTGTTCTCGGGAACCATGCGGGCCACAACCAGTCGGTAAGAACCCGGTTCCAGGCCGAGTTCCAGCACCCGGTCATCGGGCTGATCGGCGAGGACCGGAGCCCCGTACGGGATGAACTCGGATTCAACCCCGAAAGTCTCCCGCCAGATGTCGGCGATCGCCGTCGAGTCGGCGACGAGGACATCGGCGAACTTCGCGCTGGCGTCGGCACCGAGCCGGAAAACCTTGCGGGCCGTCGTGCCCCATTTGCCGCGCTCCCACTCGATGCCGTCGGTGTTGATCGCGCACGGTACGCCGCGGGCATTCAGGAACGGCAGGAAGTATCCGTTGGCGATGTTCACCACCAAGGCGGCATCGAAGTCACGGAAAGCGGCATCAAGATGGTTGGTCAGGCCGAACGAGAGGGTCGAGAAGTTGATCGATTCGACCCCGGGAGTCCAACGGCAACGGACGCCTTCGACGGTCCACGCCCGGGTTCGGGGCGGCCGGTCCCGGCAGTAGACCGTGACGTCGATTCCTCGGGCGACCCAGTCCCGGGCCAGAAACCGGACCATGGTTTCATAGCCCCCGTAGGTGCTGGGAAATCCCCGGCTGCCGAGAATTGCGATCCGGTTCAGTCCGTCGGGTCGATCCATGCGGCGTCGATCATAGATGCTCCGTCGTTACTCTCTGCCTGTGGCAAAGACGGCAAGGCAGCTGGTGAGGGATGCACGGGACACGGCCGTGGCTCGATCCCTGCTCCGTGCAGCCTTCCGGGGAAACCGGGTTTCCTGCCCCTGCTGCGGCTCTTCCTTCCGCCGCTTCCGGGCCTTCAACGGTCCGGACCGGGTCTGCTGGGTCTGCGGGGCGATGGAACGTCACCGCTCCGTCTGGCTCTACCTCGACCAGCATCCGGAGATGCTTCCAGATGGAGCCAGGATCCTTCATGTGGCACCGGAGAATGTCCTCCGGAACCGGCTGCGTTCGGTGCCCGGGGCCGAGTATCACGGTGGTGACCTGACGGCTGAGTTCGGCCCGGAGCGGATCGACGTCACCGATCTCCAGTTCCCGGACGAGAGTATGGACATCGTGGTCTGCAATCACGTGCTGGAACACGTACCCGACGATCGCCGGGCGATGAGCGAGATCCGGCGGGTCCTGAAGCCCGGAGGCTGGGCCCTCCTGCTGGTGCCGGACCTCGAAGGCGAAACCGTGCTCGACGCAACCGACGAGGACGCCACGGTGACTTCACCGGAGGAGAGGCTCAGGCGATTCGGACAGGCAGATCACGTCCGTAGGTACGGCTGGGATTACCTTCAACGGCTGGAGCTGGCGGGGCTCGATCCCGAAGTGGTGGACCCCGCAACGGTCTTTCCTCCCGAAGTGGTCGAACGAAGCCGCTTGGCGAAGCACGGCGCCGTCGAACCACTGATCTTTTGCCGTCCCGGCGAGATCCGGGGGTGAAGCGGCTTTCATCAGCCCGACCCTGGCTCGTGCTTGCCGGGGGGGACTTTGTCTACAAGGGCATCATGGCGGTGTACTGGGTCCTGCTGGCCCGGAAGATGTCGATCGACGGTCTCGGCATCGTCGCACTCGCGAACGCGATCGCGATGCCGGCATTCATCATCATCGATGCGGGGCTCAACACGATCCTGGTTCGCGACTACTCGGAGTCCGGTGGTCTCCCCAAGGCCCACCGGGCGCGGGTGACTCAGCGAGTCACGCTGTCGGTTCTCCTGCTTGCGCCTCTGGCGGGGCTGGGGTTCCTGCTGGACGGGAGCCTGGAAGCCGCACTGGCAACCGGATTCATGGCCATTGCCTACTTCTGCGATTTCACCGGCCAGCTGATGCTGGCCCCGACTCGGGCCATGTCGAAGATGGAGCCGGATGCGGCAGTCCGGACGATTCAGGCCGTCGGAACGGTGTTCGTGACTCTCGTCTTCATTTACTTCAGCAAGATCTCTCCGTCGTGGATCGCGTTTGCCTCGACGGTCGCATATGCGGTGGCGATGTATCCGGCCTGGCGAGTCTGGCGTCGATCGAGAAAGTGGTCAACCCATCCCGCTTCCGCACACGTCGAATCGACCGATGAAGCGGCGGTGAGCCACGGCACGGTCCTCATGTCGGCGTTCGGGCGCGCAGACTCGATCCTCGTTCAGATCGTGCTCGGGCCGGCTGCTCTCGCGTCTTACACCGTCGCCTACAAACTGCTCGAAGTGGCGCGGCTCTTGCCGGCCGCCCTTTCACGGATCGTGTTGGCCAGGTCGAGCGACTCCAACTCGGCGTCCTACCATCCCCGACGCCATCTGCTGGTCAGCCTCGGGCTCGCCTTGGCCGGAACCTTGGCGATCGTGGTTCTCGGACCGTCCCTGCTCGGAATCCTTTTCGGGGACGAATATCGGGAGTTGGCCGCCGTGCCGGCCCAGATCATGGGTCTGTCCATCGTTCCATTTGCGATCGTCACTGCCGGAACGATGTATGCCATCGGCACCGGAAACGGGAGGACCTACAGGCGGATCGCGATCGAGAGCCTCCTGATTCTGCTGGTCACGGTCACGGTTCTGGCGGAAGCATTCGGTCTCGAGGGGGCGGCCGTGGGCATGTTGCTGAGCCAGGTCTATTCCGCTATTCGCTTCTGGTCGATCATGAAGCCGGAGAGGTTCATTCAGAATGCATGATCCAGGGGTGAGAACTCGTCTGGAAGGCTCGATGGTGGTCATTTCTCCACTGGGCAGCGAGAACGTCCTCGGCCGTGCCCTGGCGCTGGCCGAACTGGCAGACACCGTCGTCGAACGGGTATCGGTGGTCGCGCCCGACGACGGTCCTCTCTGGCCGGCCGCCAGCCGGTGGCCGTTCCCTGTCACCCGTGCAGACAGTGTCGACGCGATGTCGCCCGGGGTGGATCTCGAGGGTCTCCGGTGGGTGTGGGTGGTGAAGCCGTTGAGGCGGAGCTGGAGCCTGGGGCGGGCTCTGGCCGAGGCTCATCCCGGAGCCAGGCTGATCCTGGATATCGACGATGATGACGAGGAGCTCTCGCGCGAATTCGTCAATGCGACACTTTGGAACCGGGTGAGAGTGAACCGGTTGCGACAGCTCCATCCGGCGCGGGTCCGGGCCACCCGGAAAGAAGCGCTCAGGATGGCCGACGGCGTGACCGTGGCGTCATTTGCCGTCGGCGACCAGGTTGGTCTGAACCGGGCCGGCGAGTCGAGGGTTCCGCACCCACGGGCCATCGCGCGGACGAGCCGCCTCAGGCCTCCTTACGAGGACGGCGAAAAGCACGTCGGGTTCTTTGGGACGGTGCGAAGCCACAAGGGGGTGGCAAGCATCGGCCGATTGCTGGAAGCGGATCGTTCAGTCATCCTGCACATATTCGCCGGATCCGATGGCGGGTCTCTGGGGGTATTTCGTGACCAGATCGTCGAGCACCGTGGAGATGAACCGTGGGAGTCGCTCTTCGACAGTGTCGATCTCGTGATGCTGCCCCAGCACCACTCGAAGGGCGGGGACGTCCAGCTTCCGGCGAAACTGCTCGACGCGATGCGGTTCGGTGTTCCCGTGTTGGCCTCCCCGACCCGGGCGATTCGCGAGATCGCCGGAGACACCGTGCTCTACGTCGAGGACTGGGCGGATCTCGGCCAAGTAAGGGGAGCGTTGGAGTCCTGCCTTCGACAGGGCGGTCGACTGGGCGCTGCCGCCCGAAACAGATTTGAGAACGAGTTGTCTCTCGAAGCCAGCGCCGACGAGTTTCGGGGTTTCCTCGAAACCATGGGCGGCGGCAGGCCAGGGATGACGGGACGAGAGGCTGGTGATTCGTAGTGAGTCTGGAAACTGAGGACACGTTGATCGCCTATACGGGCGATCGCGGTGATGTGATCGGACTGATCGACGGACGCCCTCGCCGCATCCTCGACATCGGATGCTCTGACGGAAGCCTGCTCGTAGCCCTCGGCGGCGATGGCGAGACCACGGGCATCGAGCTGGACGATGAACTTGCTGCGGCTGCCCGGACGCGGATCAGGACATTGATTCAGGGAGACGCACTGCAGGCCACGTCTGATCTGTGTGAATCGGGGGCGGAGTTCGACCTAGTGATCTGCGCCGACATCCTCGAGCATCTCGTAAGCCCGGAACTGGTGATGAAGAACGTGGCTGGGATGCTGGCCCCCGATGGGCAGTGCGTGGTCAGCCTGCCGAACGTCCGATTCTGGACGACTTTCTGGGAGCTCGGCGTGAAGGGACGCTGGCCACGAAAGCCACGCGGAGTGCATGACCGGACCCATCTGCGCTGGTTCACCCACAAGGACGCAGTCGACATGTTCACGGCAGCGGGACTCGAAGTTGATGACCGGTCGCGAAACTACCGGCTATCGGATGACCCGATGAAACGAGGAAACAGCCTGGGACGTGTCATAGGGCACGGACCGATCAGGCCGTTCGTCACCTATCAGAACCTGTATCGACTTCGCCGCCGTGTACCAGCCGCCTAAGCGGATGATTCTCGAGTCAGATCGCCCCGGCTAGAGCTGCAGCAGCTCGAGAATCCTCTCGGTCTTGGAACGCCAGGTCGTGGCGGGATCGAGCTGAATCGGGATTCGTGGGGGACGTGTGGCTCCGTCGGGCCCGAAGAGCCCACGGAAGGCGGCCACGGTTTCCTCGACGTTCCCAGCGATGGTCACTCCGGGCAGCGCCCGATCGGCACCGATTATCGGGGTGCTGACGACAGGCAGGCTGGTGGCCCGGTACTCGTAGGTCTTGATGACGTCCCCTCCGACTTCTCCGGCACCGGTCCGATGAGGAACCCATCCGATGTCCCACGACGCGATTCGGGACGGCAGCTCCTCATACGGCACGTTCCCGCCCAGCTTGACGTTGGGATGTCGCTGAAGCGACCGGCGGATCTCCTTGTTGGCAGCGCGATCGGCACCGCAGTAAGGGCCGGAGATCTCGAAGGTCACCTCCGGCAGCTGCCGGACGACTCCTTCGATCAGCTCGAGATCGAGCCGTTCGCTCAGCTTGCCGACATATCCGATCGTCAACGGCCCATCGACCCGCCGTCGATCGCCTGCTGCTTCGAACTGATCCGGATCGCAACCGTTGGTCATCAATTCGGCCTCACGACCGAAACGGGCGGCAAGGGCCACCGTTCCCTCGCTGTTGGCGGTCACCGCATCGGCAAGGTCGAAGATCCTGCCGTAGGCCAACTCGACCTCTTTCCTGATCGGCTGGAAGGCGATGTGGACGGACCAGTCGTCGAGCAGGTCGACGACCACCCGGTCGGCCTTTAGCGTGCGTCCAAGCAGATGACTGCCGGCGATCGGGTTCCAGATCACGGCGCCGCGACACAGGACCTCGTCGGTGGGCTCGTATCTGAGGCTCTTGACCCACCATTGGCGACGCGACTGAAGGGAGGGCAGCGTGAGGGGCTGGGGCGTCTGCCAGTCCCAGGCCGGGTTTGCCCGCCCGTGCCGTCGCGCCAGTGAAATCCGTGGGAACGGCTCGGGTCGGCTGCGGACGGTTACGTCCAACCCCGGGCGCAGCTTCTCGATCCACTCGAGGACGTGACCGTCCCGCGTGCGGTATCCCTCGTTGCGGAGCTTGACCTCGCCGTGCATCGGCAGGGCGATGAGATCGGTTTCAGGACACATCGGCGGGCACCTCCCGGTTTGACAGGGAGTTCCGCCCGGCGGCGAACACCCCCACGATCAGCATCAGGCTGAGCGAAATGGGCAGCGCAGCCAATCCGTCCCCGAGCACCCAGAAGACCCCGAGCGGAATGGCCGCCGCTACCGCAAGGCCGGCGGCTTCGGTCTGACGCTTGCGCCACAGCTCCTGGATCAGGGCCACGAGGACGGAACCCGTGATCAACAAGAAGAAGACCAAGCCACCGACCCCGGCGTCCATCGTGATCACAAGGACGCCGTTGTGCGGGTTGATCTGGGTCTTTCCGTTGTCGACGAAGTCGGCCTTCAATCCGCTGGCAGCCGAGCCCGGGCCCCAGCCGGTGATCGGCGACTCGAGGCTCAAGTCGGTCGCCTCCTCGATCGCTTTGAGGCGACTCTTTGTCCGGTGGTCTCCCGAGATCCCCTCGAACTCGGTCAGGGCCGAGTTGCCGCCTCCGTTCGTGGCCGTGGGAGCATCGGAGGTACCGGAAGGGGAGCTGGCGCTGCCGTCGATGCCATTTCCGGTGGAGATCGGGATCGAGACCAGGACGACCAGCAATGGCACGACTGCGAGGCCCCCGGCGAATCGCAGCCGGCCCAACCCGCGGAGACGCGGATCGGCATCGCGTTGAAACCAGGCGAGGGCGGCCAAGACGAAGAATCCCAGGACGGTGGCGATCAAGCCGGAGCGGACCCGTGCCAGTAACAGCACGGTCTCACCAACCACCAGCAGTATCAGCCCGACCGGCTGCCGCCGAATCAGCTGCCAGGCCCCGGCCAGGGTGAGGAAGGCGCCGAGCATGGCCACGTGGAATGGACCGGAGAGGAGGCCCTGCATCCGCATCTGTCCGCCGAGCATGGTGGTCGAAAGGGCGGCCGCACGGTCGAATGACGTTTCGACATCGGGGAAGTAGAGGTGGATGATCAGAGAGGCAGCAGCCGCCACCAGCAATAACATCGATATCGCCGGTATCAACCTCAAGTTCCTCCGGCCTGGGGCGACCTCGACTCGGTCCGGCAGAGCCAGACCCAGCATCAGTCCGGATACGGCCACCATCGCGTAACGGATCCCCTCCACGCCGACCCGGATCCCGGGCAGATTGGAGTGGAGGAGCAGCGCCAGATACAGCGCCAGCGTGAGCAGGTACGCGATCCGCGCGACCCGAAAGTCCGTCCCCCGGGACAGGCCGAGCACAGTTACCGCCACGGCACCGGCCATGATGCCGACCTCGAGCAGCGCCCGTATGGGAATCGGCACCGGGAGCCCGATCAGCAAGATCCCAACCGCGACCAGCAGAGCGATCCGCCCAGCTTCGTCTCGGTTCAGCGCTCTGATTGACATCACCATCCGTTGCACGCAGGCTACGGTGCGAGGAGCTTCGACCGGGGGTTCAGGCGCCGGGCCTCCCGAAAGTTCATCAGGGCGTCGTCGGTCTGGCCGTCACGGGCTTCGATCCCGGCGAGGATGAGCCAGTTGCGCCAGTTGAGGGGTTCTGCCTCAGTCGCCTGGCGAGCCCGCACGATGGCCAGATCGACCTCGCCCATGCCCTCCAGTATCCCCGCCTCCTGGATCAACGGAGCTGCCGTGGACGGGCTCACCCCGTGAGCCGAGCGGGCTGAATCCAGGGCGGCCTCTAGGTCTCCCTGCCGGGCAAAGTCACTGCTTCTGTCCAGGAGGATGGCGGCGGACACAGGAACGGCCAATGCCCCGATACCGCATACGGCCACCAGGACCAAAACGATCCGCGGTCTGATCCCAGCTGGTGCCGTGGAGCTTCCGGCCCGCTGAATCTCGGCTCCGGACTGGGTCAGGATCGTGGCGGCGAGGAGCAGAAATCCGGCGACGACCGCCGGGATCTGCCAGCTCCAGTCCAGGGCGGCCGAAATCGCGAAGGCGAGGCAACCCGCGACCGCCGGGGCCACCCAGGACGATCGTTCATCACGGGAAGCCAATGAGCGGAGCGTGCCGCTCCCCAAGACGAACAGGACCAGACCGGTGACCAGCAGAAATCCGATCAGGCCGGACTCCCCGAGGGCCTGGATGTAGAGGGAGTGCGTATCGCGGACGAATCCAGGCCGGTCGCCATGCTCTGCCCACCAGTATTCGAAGGTGCCCGCGCCCTGGCCCGTGATCGGCGCCGATTCGAACTGCTTGATCCCGGAGGACCACAGCTGGTAGCGGCCGTTGCCGTTCGCGGCCGAAAGGCGGTTGCTTCCCTGCTCTGGCGTCTCCGTCGACTTGAAGCTGGCCCACCCATCCGAGACCTTTCCCGGGGCCCCGATCGCGAGCAGCGAGACGATCAATACCAGCGCCGCCGTCCCGGCCCCAGCCAGAAGCTGCTTCCGGCTGAGCCGCGACCAGTCAGGACGGCTCCTCCCGGCGGTCAACCGGATCGCGCCCCACGTCGCTAGGCCGGTCAGGACGCAGACGAGCAGGGTCAGCCACATCATCTCGTCGCCCTGCTGATGGGCGGCGGGGTTGATCAAACCTTCCCGGACATCCGGTCGGGCACGGGCGAGCAAGACCAGAACCAGACCGCCCCCGATGCCGATCGCGGAGACCAGCACCTTGTCGAACCGTCGCGTGGTCAGGCAGATAAAGGCGATCAGCGCGATCGCCGCGGCGAGCAAGCCGCCTCGGGAGAAGGTGAAGTAGAGCGCGAGGACGACGATCGGGACCGCGCCGGTGGCGACAGCACGGACCGGCATGCGAAGCCCCGACCCGGCGACTTGAAGCAGCGGGGCCAGTCCGATGGCGAGCAGCGCCCCCAGGCCGTTCCAGTAGTTGAGCGGGTAGGCGAGCCTCGCCGCTTCGGAGGTCAGTGCCTTGCCGGTATCGGCCGCGGATGGGAAGAGGTCCGGCTGGAAGCGGGAAAGGAGCGCGATGCCTCCGATCACGACGACCCCGGCGCCAACCGCACCGATCTGGTTGGGCAGAGAGTTTCGGCCCCGTCCGGCGATGGCAAGGATGAAGATCGCGGAATAGGTCGAAAGCCGTGCGATTTCGATGAACGTCTTGTCGGCGCTGTCGGTCCAAATGAGGCCGAGGCAGGCCCAGGCGAGCAGCGCCACCAGAAGAGCGCCGCCGATCCATGCCTGATTGCCGGGCCGGCCAACCGGGAACAGGCCCAGGATGGCACCGAGAATGAGCAACAACCAGGCGAAGATGCCCAGTTGGCCGAAGAGGTCGACGCTGTATCCGCCGCCATTTGCCCCGAGGAACACGACCAGCCCGAAGCCGAGGACCCAGCTGGCAACCGCATCGGGACCCGGGAATTTCTTTTCTTTCAAGACGGAACTTCCACGGTCCCGGTTGGTTTCAATCACCATGCGACGCTCTATAGTAGACGTGGTTCACGCTGACTCAGCTGGCTCGGCCGGGATGAGTCACGTCGTGCCCTCCCAGTCAGACAACAGCTCCCTCATCCCCTCAACAAGGAGTTCTGTGCCTTTTCGCGCGCTCAAAGCCCTGGTAGCGATAGCCCTTTTCGTCGCCGTGCCGTTCATGGGGACCGCGCCGGCGACCGCTAATTCGGCTTACGATCAGTACATCGAGCAGGTCCCCACCCCTGGAGGCAACACCAACATCGACGGCACTGACAGCGCCAAGCCGCCGACCAAGTCGCTCGATCCGGAAGTCGAGAAGAAGCTGAGCTCCAGCGGTGACGACGGCAGCTCGCTCGGACAGGTCGCGGCCGCGCCCGCACCCTAGGTGGCGATGACGAACAGCCCCGCCGCCGGCAACGGCAAGGCGGGTCAAGGCAACTCCCCACACCATGTGAGGAAGTCCGGCAAGTCCGGCGACGGCGAGCTTTCGAAGCTGCTGGTGGCCGATACCCCGGCTGCCGGTGAGTCGCTCACAGCTGCGGCCGGTGCTTCCGGCGTGAACGGGCCGCTTGCGGTCTTCGTTGCCGTGATCGCCCTCCTGATGGGTGTGCTGGCCTACCGGCGCCACCTCCGGAGCCGCGTCCGTTGAGCCGGCTACTCGCAGTGTTCCTCCTCGTCGGAGGAGTGATTCTCGGTGCCTTCGCGTCGACGGCTTCGGCGAACAAGCTGACGACCGGCGTCTCCTACGTGACCGAAAGCGATGAGGTCGCGTTCCAGCGGGTGAAGGGATCCGGTGCCAACTTGGTCCACGGATGGGTGCGCTGGAGTCAAATCGCTCCCGCCCTCGAGCCGGAGTCCTGGAACCCCCGGGATCCCTCCGACCCCAATTACGACTGGAGCCGGATCGATGCCTGGGTCGTCAATGCGGTTTCTGCCGGCCTGACCCCGTTGCTCCAGATCTACTACGCGCCGACCTGGGCCAACCGTTGCGAATCGGACCCCAAGTACGCCGGGACCAGCCCACCCTGTGACCCCGATCCGGACAAGATGGCCGACTTCGGTTACGCAGCGGCGAAACGTTTCGACGGTTCGACCCCGGGACTGCCTCGTGTCCGCTACTGGCAGCCCCAGAACGAACCGAACCTGGCCGTTTTCTTCGGGCCTCAGTTCAACGGGAACGGCAAGCCGGTCTCGCCGGGTATCTACCGGACCCTTCTGAACAAGTACTACACCGCCGTGAAGTCGGTCCACCGGACCAACAAGGTTCTTTCTGCCGGCCTGGCGCCGAACGGCAACAAGTCGGCCGTGGCGCCGCTTGACTTCGCCCGCCGCCTCCTCTGCATGAAGGGCCGGGCCAAGCCCAAGAAGACCGCTGCGAACTGCACGGTGAAGCTCGACATATTCGACATGCACCCGTACACCTCGGGTGGCCCCACCAACAAGGCCTACGGCGCAGACAACATCCAACTGGCACAGCTCGGCAAGCTGAAGCGGCTTCTCCTGGCAGCCGACAAGGCCGGCCGGATCAAGGGCGACTCCAACCGGACCCCGCTCTGGGTGACCGAGATGTCCTGGGATTCGCGAGGTCCCGATCCCGGCGGTGTGCCGATGAACATCCTCAAGCGTTGGACCTCGGAGGCAATGTTCCGCAGTTACCAGGCGGGAATTCGGGTATTCATGTGGTACAGCCTGCGGGATCAGGACCCCGGCGGCAAGCCGTGGAGTCAGAGTGCCCAGTCCGGGCTGTTCTTTCGTGGCAACACGATCCAGGCCGATCGGGCCAAACCGATCCGCCAGGCATTCCGCTTTCCCTTTGTCGCCTTCACCCGTGGCAAGGGCAAGAAGAAGGGAATGACCATCTGGGGCCGAACGGCTACCTCTAAGGGTGGTTGGGTCTCGATTGAACGCAAGAAGGGCGGCAAGTGGCAGCGGCTGACCCGGGTCAAGGCGAACGGGAATGGTCTGTTCAAGCGGTTCGTGCGGATTCGCAAGGGATCCAACCGTGCCGGCATGGTCCGGGCGACTTTCCGCCGGGAATCCTCGTTGCCGTTTTCGCTGAAGCCGGTCAAGAACCGTCCGGCCCGCCCCTTCGGTTGATCACGTTCGGTCCCGGGGCGAGTCCCCGGGACCGAACTTGTTTCTGGAAATCACCGCACCTATTCGCTTGGCTCTGTGTTCCGGCGGGTATGGGGATTGCAATCCGATCCGCAACGAAATGAAGTCCGGCCTCGGGACCACTCCTGAAGCCGAATGTGTTTGAGACATCCAGTTAGGAGTTCTTCGTGTCTCAGTTTGAATCTCAGTCCAAATATGAATATGTGCCGGAGCGACACCGTGGCGTCGGCGTCACTTTGAACAGCGCCGGCACACCCGTCCTCGATCGTGCTCCGTCGACGATGCCGGCTCCGGCTTCGGTTGATGGTGCGTCGCTTCCGGCGGGCATCGAGTACGAAACCCCTCGGGAGCGGTCCGAGGTCGATTACAACCGTTTGCTGGCTTTCTCGGACGTGCTCGCGATTCTGCTCTCCATGCTGCTCGCGGTCGCTCTGCTCAGCCTCGGCGGACGTCAACTGGACGTTTCCCGGCTCGGCGTGACCGTCGGCGTGATGCTCCCTGTCTGGTTCGTCATCGCTTACGTCGGGGGGCTCTACAGTCTCGCCGACCTCAAGATCAACCACAGCATCGTCGACGACATCGGCAAGGTGGCGATCGCAGTCACTGCTTGGAGTTGGCTGCTCCTGGTCGCACGGACTGCGCTTTCGGTCGGTCCCACCGCAATGGCAGGACCGATTCTGCTCTGGACGCTCGCGATCCCGGCGATGCTCGTTTCCCGAGTAGCGGTAAGGGCGGTAGCCCGCCGCAAGGCCTGGAGCCGTCAGCCCGTGGCGGTCATCGGGGAATGGCTCGAGGTCAAGGCACTGCG
>JBEBXB010000020.1:0-15463 GCA_040391885.1 Conexibacter woesei
AAAGGCCCACGGAACCGCAAGCAAAGTCAAGGAGAATCCTCAGTGAACAGCTTCAGGAATTCGAGCAGGGTGGGATTCGGGCAGTCAGTAACGCTCGCATCCGGACTCGCGCTCGTCTTCGCGTGTCTATTCGTCCTGGCCGGAACCGCATCGGCCGCATCCGTCGAATGCTCGGGCAGCCTCAAGCCCGACAAGACCAGCTTCAGCGAGAACGCCCTCGAGTACAAGGTCAGCTGCACCGAGGAAGTGCTCGGATACTCGATCGTCTCGAACCGGGAGATCGGCTACTTCTCGACCGAGGTCATCGTCCTCAAGGGCAAGGATGTCGCCGAGGGCGAAGCCTTCACCTGCGAAGGCGCGATCCCGGGCAACGGCATGGGCTGTTACGGCAAGAAGTCAGCCAACAACACCGTGGTCGGCTCGCTCGCAACTACCGATGAGCTGTGCGAAGCGAACACTCAGCCCAAGTTCTGGGCCGTGGCGCTGACCACCCAGGAAGCGAAGGGGAAGCCCTTCCCGCTGACCTCGGAGCCGTTCGCCCTGAACATCCGCTGCAAGACGCTGAACGCCAAGGCGAAGGCCAAGGCCAAGGCCAACAAGGTCTGCGCCAAGGTCGGCAAGGCCAAGAACAAGAAGGCCAAGACCAAGGCCCGCAAGCGCTGCAAGACGGCCAAGGCCCAGGTTCGGCGCCTGGTCAAGGCGTAGTCCCCGACCCGGTCCAACCCAATCTCAACCGGATCTTCACGTCGTCGTCACTGCCCGTTCACATCGGGGCAGCGGCGGCGATGGATAGTCCGGCTGAACCCAATGAGACGAAAGAAAGAAGAAAAGATGAGTCGTTCAAAGCACGGTGTGCTCTTGATCATGGCTGCCCTTATCGCCCTGGTCGCACTGCCGACCGGAGCCTCGGCCGCCAAGAAAAAGAAGAAGGTCACGATCACCCTCAGCGGATCCACCTCGGTCGCGCCGCTGGCGACCCTGTGGGCGCAGAAGTACGTGAAGACCAAGCAGGGCAAGCGGGTCAAGTTCAAGATCCTGCAGGGCGGATCCGACGTCGGGGTCTCCGATGTCTCCCGCGGCCGCGTCACGATCGGCATGTCGTCTCGTGACCCGAAGCCTTCCGATCCGGGCGGCATCAGCTTCAACCGGATCGCCAAGGACGCGATCTGCCTCGTCACCCACCGCTCCAACGGTGTGAAGGCGTTCGACCAGAGCCTGGTCCAGAACATCTTCTCGGGCTCGGTCCGCAGCTGGAGCCAAGTCCCCGGAGCCAAGCAGTCGGGCACGATCGACCTGTTCGTGCGCACCCCGGCCTCCGGCACCCAGGACGCATTCGACAAGATCTTCATGACTCCCCAGAAGATCTTCTCGGGCGCATCCCAGAAGGCCTCCAACGGGCTCGTCCAGCAGGCCGTCCAGCGCGACAAGGCCGGCATCGGATACGTCTCCCTGGCCTTCACCAAGGGCACGACCGTGGGTAACTACAAGGGCGTCCCCTGCAACCTGCGGAATGCCAAGTCCGGTCAGTACGGAGGCGTCCGCGCCTTCTACTTCGTGACCCGCGGCAAGGCCAAGGGCGCGGCCGCGAAGTGGATCCGGTGGGTCCGCAACAACAAGCAGGCCCTCAGGACCGCGGCCTCCGAATGGGTGCCCTTCAAGTAGTGAAGGCGGCATCTTTCACCGATGCCCCCGTTGCCGGGGGAACGGAAGATGACCGGACGGACCGGCGCGTCGAGCTCACGCTCGGCGCGCTGGCGTCCGCCATCCTCCTCCTGATCGCCGGGATGGTGATCTTCGTGCTGCTCAAGGGGATGCCCTCCTTCACGCACAACGGGCTCGCCTGGTTCGGCGCCGGCGGCTCGGTCGACGAGCAGCTGATGAACATCTTCAACTCGCCGTCCGACCCCGACGACTACGTCTACCACCTTCGCGCCTGGCCCCTGCTCTACGGGACGGCGCTGATCACCGGGGTCGCGGTGGCCTTCTCGACCGTGTTCTCGGTGCTGGCCTCGATCTTCGTGGTCGAGTTCGCCCCGCGGCGGCTGCGGCAGGTGATCGAGCCGGTGGTCCGGCTGCTGGCCGCGGTCCCCTCCGTCATCTACGGGCTGATCGGCATCCTCGTCGTCGTCCCCTGGGTGGCGACCCACCTGATCTCCGAGTCGAGCAAGGAATCGGTCGCCTACGTGATCCAGCTCGACGGCACCAGCATCCTGGTCGGCATCTTCATCCTCGTGATCATGATCTGCCCGATCATGATCGCGATCATCGTCGACGCGCTGCGGGCGGTCCCCGACAAGTGGGTCCACGGCGCGGCGGCGCTCGGGGTCAACCGCTGGCGGGCCATGCGGACCGTGTCGTTGCGGGCGGTCAGGCCGGCGGTCGTCGCCGCCACCGTCCTCGCCACCGCCCGGGCCCTCGGCGAGGCGATCATGCTCTCGATGGTCGCCGGCTCGGTCGGGTTCGCTCCCAATCCCCTGGACGGCCTCACCTTCTTCCTCGAGCCGGCCCGCCCGCTGGCCTCGACGATCGTCGACAACGCCGAGGGCCTTTCGGTCGAACCGTTCGGGCAGACCATGTACGCCTTCGCGGCGATCCTGCTCATTTCCAGCGCTTTCTTCTCCTTCGCAGGTTGGGCCGCGCGCCGCTCGTACAGCCGCTACACGGTGGGGGACCGATGACCGCGACCCGCAAGCCCCGCGCTCACCGGTCAGCCTGGAGCGTCGGCGACCGGATCGGCCTCGGCCTCGCCTGGGCCGCCGGACTCGCCCTCTGCGTGGCGGCGGTGACGATCGTCGGCTACATGGCCTGGAAAGGCATCCAGTACCTCCACCTCGAGATGATCACCTCCTCGCCCGAGGCCTCGATGGACCAGTCGCAGTCGGGTGGCTTCCTCGACCCGATCATCGGCACCTTCCTGCTGACGTTGATCGCGATCCTGATCGCCATCCCGGTCGGGGTCGGCATCGCCGTCTGGCTGACCGAGTACGGCCGGCCGTCGGGGCTGGCGAGGGCGGTCGAGTCGGGGATCGAGATCGTCGCCGGGACTCCGTCGATCGTCCTCGCGATCTTCGGCCTGCTCGTCTTCCAGCAGGCCTTCATGGGCCTGTTCTCGTTCACGGCGGAGGGCGGGGCGGTCTTCGGGCGGTCCTTCATCACCGCCGGCGTGATGATGTCGGTGGTCGCGCTGCCGATGGTCATCGGCTCGACGCGCGAGGCGCTCAACTCGATACCCCGCCACGTGCGGGAGGCCTCCTACGCGCTCGGCAAGGACCGCGCCTCGACGATCCGCCGGGTGTTGCTGCCGAGCGCCCGTTCGGGGATCGCCACCGGGGCGACCCTCGGCATGGGCCGGGTGGCCGGCGACACGGCGATCGTCGTGATCCTGCTCGGGGCCTCGATGACCATCACGCCCGAAGGCGGCTTCATGGGACTGCTGCGGGGCACCGGGTCGACGTTGACCAGCTACGTCTACAACAACTCGCCGGCCGGTGAGGGGAACGCTCCGGAGAAGGCCTACGCCGCCGCTTTCGTCCTGCTCCTGATCGTGATCCTCCTCAACTTCGTCGTCGGCCTGATCGCAAGAAGGAGCGAACCTAAATGGAGCTGAAGACAGCCTTGAACGGGGCGTCCACAGACGGCACGTCCCCGAACGGAGTGCCGCCGCTGCGGCGGATCGTCGTCGGCGCGGAGACGCCACCGCTGCAGGTCGGGGGAGTCGCCCCACAGGACCTGTTCGACCAGGAGGAACCGGCCATCGACGACACGCCGGTCTGGGTCGAGGAGAGCATGCGGACCGAGGACCTTTCGATCGCCTACGGCGGCAAGGTGGCGGTGAACCGGGTCTCGCTCGAGGTCAACGCCGGCGAGGTCCTGGCTCTGATCGGGCCTTCGGGCTGCGGGAAGACGACTCTGCTGCGCTCGCTCAACCGACTGGTCGAGCTGACCCCGGCGGCCCGCCGGACCGGCCGGATCCTGCTCGACGACCAGGACGTGGACGAGTTCGACGCCACCATCCTCCGTTCCCGGGTCGGGATGCTCTTCCAGCAGCCGAACCCGTTCCCGATGAGCATCTTCGACAACGTCGCCTACGGCCTGCGGGAGCGGGGCAGCAAGCGCCCCCGGCGCAAGGAGCTGGAACCGGTCGTGGTCGACGCGCTGGAACGGGCCGGGCTGTGGGATGAGGTCTCCTCGAACCTGAATCACCCGGCGCTGGCGCTCTCCGGCGGTCAGCAGCAGCGGCTCTGCATCGCCCGGGCACTGGCTGTATCGCCCGAAGTGCTGCTCCTCGACGAGCCCTGCTCGGCGCTCGATCCGATCTCCACCGCGACCATCGAGGAGACGATCGTGGGACTGCGGGACGAGGTCGCGATCGTGATCGTCACCCACAACATGCAGCAGGCCCAGCGGGTCGCGGACCGGGTCGCCTTCATGTACCTCGGCGACATGGTCGAATGCGGGCCGGCGACGCGGGTCTTCAACACGCCTCAGGCCGAACGGACCGCCGAGTACATCGGGGGAGGCTTCGGATGAGCGGCCGGTTCGGCTTCGGGTCGGGCCTCGGCCGGGGCATGCTCGCGCTGGCCGCGGCCGCGATCGCCCTGGGCGTCGCCGGTTGCGAGTCCACCCAGGACAAGAGCGCCAAGCTGGAGGCCGAGGGCGCCGATCTGGTCAAGGCGAAGACGGTCGACATCGGGGCCCGGAACAAGCGGATCGACGTGGTCGAAAAGGTCGTCCTCAGCGACGAGAACGGCTCCGCGGTCGCGGTGATCCTGAAGAACAGCTCGAAGGAAGGCCTCTCCGACGCGACGATCAGGGTCGACGTCAAGGACGCGAAGGGCAAGTCCGTCTACCGGAACGACATGGCCGGGATCGAGTTCGGACTGACCCACGTGCCGGTCGTCAAGCCGGGAGGACAGGTCTTCTGGGTCAACGATCAGGTGCTGGCGACCGCGCCGCCGAAGTCGGTGGACGTCAAGGTGGGCGAGGCCAAGGGCCTGCCCGCCGTGCCGGAGATCGAGGTCTCGAAGCCCAAGCTCGAAAAAGATCCCGCCTCCGGGATCGAGGCGACCGGCACGGTGACCAACAAGTCGGGGATCGAACAGACCGACCTGGTGCTCTACGCCATCGCCCGCAAGGGCGGCAAGATCGTCGCCGCGGGCCGCGGGATGGTCGCCAAGCTCAAGGCCGACGGCAAGCCCGAGACCTTCCACATTTTCTTCATTGGCAACCCGACCAGCGCCGATGTATCGGTGATCGCGCCGCCGGTCAACCTGAAAGAGGAATCCTGATGTCTCTCCAGACACCGTCCTCGTCGCCGCCGGCACAGCAGCAGGACAGCTGCTCCGGCTGCGGCGCGTCGCTCAGCGCCGACCAGCGCTACTGCCTGAGCTGCGGCCGGCGCCGCGGCGAGCCGCGGATCGAGTACGACCGGTATCTCGGCGAGTACGTCGACCCGCTGGCGCGAGGACCGGAGGCGAACGGGATCAACGGAGCGCTCGCGTCGACCGAGGCGCTGGTTCCGGCCTACGGGGAGGGCGCACCGCCGGACGGCAGCCCACCGGTTCGCCCGGTCGCGCAGACACCCCCGGAGGACGACCGCCCCGAACGCGAGGTCACCCCGCTCATGGCCGCATCCGGACTGGTCATGGTCGCTTTGATCCTGCTCGTCGGGGTGCTGCTAGGACGCAGCGCCAACAGCGGGAGCCAGGCGCCCCAGCAGGTGATCGCCGCCGCTCCCGCGGCGACCCCGGGGACGGCCGCCACCACCGCCTCGTCGACCTCGGTCGAGGTGGCGCTCGACTGGCCCTCCGGCAAGGAGGGCTTCACGATCGAGCTGGCGACCCTCTCCAAGGACGGAGCGGACGGCTCCGCGGTCGACGCGGCGAAGTCGGATCTGACGGCCCGGGGAGCCAGCGAGATCGGCGTCCTCGACTCGGACGAGTTCGGTTCGCTGCCCGAGGGCAACTACGTGCTCTACTCCGGCGTCTACGACAGCAAGGGCGAGGCAGCCAAGGCTCTCAACGGGTTGAAAGCGGACTTTCCCGACGCCCAGGTGATCGAGGTCGCCGCCGACGGGGGCTCGTCGAACCAGGGCGGGGCCGCCAAGGCGGACAAGACCGAGGAAGTCTCGCCGGAAGTTGCGAAGGAATCCGCCGAAGCGCTCGAGTCGCTCGAGGACGCGAGCGGCGAGGAATACGAGGAGCTTCAGAAGAAGCTGCCTTCGGAGATCGCCACCCCTGGCGAGGCCCCGGAGAAGGACAACAAAGCTCCGGGCGGCGGTTCCGGCGACGCGGTGGAGATCGGCTGACCGATGGGACCGATCAAACTGCCCGGCCGCCGGGAACAGCCGACCGAAGTCAAGCCACAGCCCCTGTCCCGCCTGGAGGAACGACGGGAAGAGCTGCGTGAGAAGTTCGCCGGGCTGCAATGGGACCTCGGCGGTGCCGCCTACGAGATGGCGGCCCGCGATCACTTCAGGATCGACGTGCTCGCCAGCCTGGCATCCCGCCTTCAGCTCGTCGATGCCGAGCTCGCCGAGATCGAACGGATGGCCCGGCTGGAACGGGCCGGGGCGGCCGGTAGCTGCTCCGGGTGCGGGTCGCTCCACGCCCGGGGGGCCGTGTTCTGCTGGCGCTGCGGGCGCAACCTGAGCGAACGGGCCGGCACGGTGGTCGGCCCGCGGCGGGTAGACCCCGAACCGGGTGCGCCAACGAATACGAACGGTTCCCAAGAGCCACCGTGGCGGCGGAACCCGTGAATCGGTCCGGGGGAGGCGGGATCCGGGGCTGGCGGTTCCCGGTCCGCTATCGGCTGCCCGGGAAGAAGGACCTCGCCGCCTACGGCCTGATGGCGCTCGCCTTCGGCCTGATGGTCGGGATCGCGATCGGCCCCGCCCTGAGCACCGTCAGCAGCGCCGCCCAGGTGATCGCGGGCGCGGCGCCGACCACTACCGCTCCCGTGTCGAAGCCGCCCGACTCCGGCCCAGGCATCGAGTTGGGCAGCCCGGCGGGCGCGGGACAGTCCGGGGCCGTCTCCGACCCGGCACCCGCCGTGGATCCCGCCCCGACTCCGGTTTCTTCACCCGTTCCGGCTGCGGCCCCCGTCTCGGTGCCGGAAGGGGATCCCGGCATCTACGCGGGCGATGAGTCGGATGACGCCACCGGCGACGACGTCCCAGACGAGGGTGACACGGCATCGACGCTGACCGGCGTCGTGACCGGGGTGACGGAGTCGGGCACGTCCTATGCGGTGGCGGACCCAGCCGGAAACCTGCTGGCGATCCACGCGGGCAACCCTCCGGAGGTCGGGGCCAGGGTTGCGGTCGGGATCCTTCCGCTCCTCAACGGGACCTTCCACCAGCCCCTGAAGGCGAAGTCGGCCGGAAAGGCCAAGAAGACGACGGTGCGGGGAGTGGTCACCTGGATCGACCCGGCCGCCGGCCGGATGGTCCTCTCCGCCCGGGGCGTCTCGCTGGGCCTCGACCTCTCGACCGTCCCGGGCTTCTCCGGCCCGGATGCCCCGGGGGCGGGGCTGCCGGAAGGCCTGAAGCTAGGCAGCTACGTGACGGCCGAAGCCCGGGTCGGCCCGGCGGCCGAGGAAGCGTTGGGCGACGCCGACGAAGCGAATGACGCGGCCGGCGAGTCGGAACCGGGGGGTACGCCCCCTCGAATGGGGGCGGTCTCGATCGAGGTGTTGAGTGCCGACCCGTCCCCGCTGGAGCTGAACGGATCGATCCTCGCGATCGACCGGACGGCCGGCACGGTGAGTCTCGCCGCCGACAGCTTCGGTGAGGTCGACGACTCGATCGAGGTCAAGCTCCCGGCCGGTTTCGACCGGAAGCCGATGCGCAAGGGCCGGATCTACAGCGTCGCCGCGAAGGTGCTCCGGGGCGGGACGATCCGGGCGACGGGGATCTGGTCGAACGGAAACCGGCAGGAAGCCGGACGGGAGGCCCTTCTTGAACCCTGAAACCTTCCGGAAAGCGAGAACCCGCGGGGCTAGTTGCCTTCGATTTGCATCGGAAGGCTCGAGTAGCCCTCGTCCTCGTCGGATTCGGCCGGGGCGTCCTCGGCGGGCGCCGGCTGCTCGACCCCGAGGGCCGTGGCCAGCTCGCCGTTCTCGAACATCTCCTCGACGATGTCGCAACCGCCGAGCAGCTCGCCGTTGACGTAGAGCTGGGGGAAGGTCTCCCAGTCGGAGATCTCGGTCGTGACCTCGCGCAGCGGCTGGAGGGCCGGCAGCACGTCGATCGCGCCGTACTCGACGCCCATCTGGTCCAGCACCTGGACGGTGCGCATGGAGAAGCCGCAGCGCGGCGCCGACGGGGTGCCCTTCATGAAGAGCAGCACCGGGTTCTCGGTGATCAGTTCCTTGACGCGGTCTGTGAGTTCCTGGTCAGCCATGGGTCTGATGCTACTCCAGCACCTTGATCGTCAAGGCGTGGATCGTGCCGTCGTCGAACCGCTCCCGCACCGCGGCCTTGACCAGCCGGTGCTGATTGATCCGGGTGAGGCCCTCGAACTGCGGTGCCTTGACCTCCGCCCGAAGGTGATCCCCGGTCCCCGTCTCGTCGAACACCTCGGCGCTCGCACCGGGCATCGCCGCCTCGATCATGCCCTTCAATTCCTGCAGATCCGCAGCCATCTCAATCCCTTTCCTTGCCGGCGGTATCGAGCATCTCGTCGATCCGCACGAACTTGACCCGAGGCCGGCCGTGGGGCTCGCCCTTGCTGACCTCGGCTTGGTCGATCTTCTCCCAGCCGCTGAAGCTGACGTAGTTGGCGCCGCGTTCCTTGAGCAACGTCTCGATCGAGTTCGGGTCGGGGCTCTCCGGCTCCAAGACCTTGCCGGAGGCGACGTCCTGGAGCAGATGCTCGACCGTCTCCGTCGCACACTTCTTGTTGGTGCCGATCACGCCAGAGGGCCCACGCTTGATCCAGCCGGCGGTGTAGTGGCCGGTCCAGTGCTTACCCCCGTGGGATTCCAGCACCCGCCCGTTCTCGTTGAGGATGGTTCCGCGCCGCTCGTCGAAGGGGATGCCGCGCAACGGAACCCCCGTGTAGCCGACCGAGCGGAGGATCAGGTCGCATTCCAGCTCCTCACGTTCGCCGGTGTCGCGGGCGCGGAGCGATCCCTCCTCCTCGACGAGTTCGTTCTTGCCGATCACGATGCTCTCGACCCGGTCACCACCACGGATCTCGATCGGCGAGGAAAGGAAGCGGAGGACGATCCTCTTCGGCTTGCCGGTCGGTTCGCGCCGGGCGAACTCCTCGACGATCTCGACGTTGACCCTGGCGGTCTTGTCGGCCTCGTCGGAATCGATCCAGGCCCGGGAGGCGGGATCGAGCTCGACCTCGTCCGGGTCGACGACCACGTCGGCCTCTTCAAGCTCACCCAGCTCCCGGACCTCGGGGTTGGTGTAGGCGGCCTGGGCCGGCCCGCGGCGTCCGAGGACCACGATCTCCTCGATCCCGCTGGCGTCGAGCAGATCGATCGCGTGATCGGCGATGTCGGTGCGACGCAGCTCCGCGTCATCGAGAGCAAGGATCCGGCTGACGTCCATCGCCACGTTGCCGTTGCCGATGACGACGGCCCGCTTCGCCTGATCGAGGCGGAAGTCGCGGTCGGCGTAGTCGGGATGGGCGTTGTACCAGCCGACGAAGGCCGTGGCCGCGTGGCAGCCCGGCAGATCCTCCCCGGGGATGCCGAGCTCGCGGTCGGCCTCGGCACCGAAGGTGTAGATCACGGCGTGATAGTGGTTCTCGAAATCCTCCACACCGAGGTCACGACCGACCTCGACGTTGCCGAAGAACCGGAAGCCCTCCTTGGCGGCCGTCCGCTCGTAGACCCGGGTGACCGACTTGATCTTGGGGTGGTCGGGCGCGACGCCACCCCGGACCAGCCCGTAAGGGGTGGGGAGGCGGTCGAAGAGATCGACCTGGGCCTGGGTGTCCGGATCCTTGATGATCTGATCGGCCGCATAGAAGCCCGAAGGGCCCGCGCCGATGATCGCGACACGGAGCGGATTTTCGTCACTGCCAGGTTTGCTCATTGAGGGGGCGATTTCTTCCGTCATGGGGTGAGGGCGAGGTCCGAGGGGCTCGAACCGGTCATTTTGGGCGCGATGCGCCGAAAAAGGCCGATTCGGTGGGTCCACACAAGGATATGGAATCCCGACCACGAGGGTTGGAGAAGGCCGGTGGGCGTCACGCGCCTCGACGGGCGTCACGCACCTGCGCGACCGCCGTGAGCGGCGCGGGCGGCGTTGCTCGTGATCTCGTCGGCGAATCGCGTCCAGAGCTGCTCGGGAAGATCGTGGGCCATGCCGTCGAAGATCCGGAGCCGGGCCCCGGGGACGACCTTGGCGGTGTGGCGCCCCCCGCGAGGGAAGACGAGCCGGTCGGCGGCCCCGTGGATCACGAGGGTGGGGACGGTGCTCTTCCGCAAAGCCCGGGACCGGTCCTTCTGCGCGTTGATGGCGTGAAGCTGGCGCGCGGTGCCTTCGGGGTGGATGCCGCGCTCGAAGGCCTGGACCGCGATCCGGCGCATCCGGTCCTCGTCCTGCGGGAAGGCGGCGGAGCCGATCACGGCGCCGAGCGCCTCGGTGTGGGTGAGGAAGCCGTCGATGTCGGTCGGGGCGGGCCGCAGCAGTGCCAGGAGCTGGCGACCGCCGGGGAGCGAGTCGCTGAACCGGCCGGTGCGCGACATGATCGAGCACATCGAAAGCACCCGCTCGGGGTGTTCGACCGCCATCGTCTGGACGATCATCCCGCCCATCGAGAAGCCCGCGACGTGGGCACGTTCGATCCCGAGGTGATCGAGCACCCCGATCGCGTCGGCCGCCATGTCGGACATCGTGTACCGCAGCCCCACCGGGATGCCGAGCATCCTCGGAACCAGCCCGGGAGTGCCTAGGTGGTCGAGCACGGTCGATTCGCCCGCATCCCGATTGTCGATCCGGATCACCCGGAAGCCGCGGTCCGCGAACAGGTCGAGCAGCGGCTCGTCCCAGTAGACCCTCTGGGTGCCGAGGCCCGGTACCAGCAACAGGGCCGGATCGTCCGGGTTCCCCCGGACGTCGAAGGCGATCTCGAGATCGCCGACGACCGCGCGGCCAGGTTCGAGCAGTGCGGTTTCGCCCGTACTCATATCGTTCTCCGCGTGGGAAGGGTGAAAACTGATCTCCGGGACCGGTCTGCCATTGCGGCATTCAAGATACCGGCCGGCTTCATCGTCTTGCTGATGCTCACCCTCGGTTGGGCCCCCGGGGCGGACGCCGGTGTCTCCGTCGACCCAGGGCCACGGGGCATGACCCGTGCTGTGACCGTCGCCGTCGTCCCCGGCGGGATCACCGTGAGGGACCTCGACGGGATCCGTCCGGCAGCGGTCGGCCTGATGAACCCGGGCCTGGGGGACGTGTCCGCCAAGCAGACCTGGCTCGACGTCTCGCAGGGCGCGCGGATGTTCGACGACAAGTACGAACGGGCGCTGGGGCCGCTCAACCCCGGGCCGGACACCGTCTACGGCTGGAGCCGGGTGCAGGAGCGATCGCGCTCCGCCGGCCTCGCCATCCGCCCGGGGCTCCTCGGCACCACGCTCGCCCGCTCCGGCCTGCGTCCCGGCGCCACGGAACGGACCGACCTGCCGGCGATCGTCGCCGCGCTGCGCTCGGGCCATCTGGAACGGACCGGCCCGGAGTGCCCCGGCGCGGATTGCGGGTTCGCGCTCACGGTGACGGAGACCTCGCTCGACGGGGCGGCCCGCCTGGCCCGTGAACGGGGGCCGGGGGAGCTGCTGATCGTGATCGAGTCGCCGCCGGCCCGTTCCGGGGATCAGCTCGCGATCGCGATCGCCGGGCCGGACTACCACGGGATGCTCCGATCGCCGAGCACCCGGACCGACGGCTACGTCCTTTCGACCGATATCGCGCCCACCGTGCTCGACCACCTCGGGCTGCCGGTGCCGGGCGCGATGTCCGGGCTGCCGGTCGAGGCGGGCGGGGAGATCGACTATCCGCATCTGCAGGAGCTCGAAGGTCGTTACGAGCAGGTCGGAAAGCGTCGCGGCGCCGCCCTGGCCGTGCCGCTGCTGTTGTGGGCGGCCGTAGCCGCGGCGGTGGCCTTCGGTTCCAGGGGCCGGCTGGCCGGTCCCTCGCTGCGGCTGCTCTGCCTCGCGGTGATCCTGTTGCCGGTGGTGCTCCTGCTGACCGCCGCGATCTCACCCTCGCTTGCGGTGGAGCGACTGGTCGCGACCCTGCTTCCGGTCCTGATCGCGGGGCTGCTGTTGCGATGGCTACCCGGCTACCGCTCCCTCGCGGCCGCCTGCGCCCTCACGGTCGTTCCCTATGGGATAGACATGCTCGCCGGGTCCGTGCTCACCCCGCGGGCCGTGATCGGGCCCAACCCGGGGCTTGGGGCGAGGTTCTACGGGATCGGCAACGAGCTCGAGTCGACCTTGATGATCCTCACCTCAGTCGGGGTGGGGGCCGGTCTGACCGCGTTGGCCGGCGGCTCGGGGAAGCTCGAGCCACGACGTTCGGCCTGGGCCTTCCTGCTGGTCGGGACGGCGGCCACCATCACCTTCGCCGCCGGCCGTTTCGGCGCCGATGTCGGGGCGGCGATCGTCTTTCCGGTGGCGGCCGTGGTCGCGGCCGCGCTCGCCCTCGGGCGGCCCCGGCTCGCCTGGCTGGCCGCGCTGGCCGCCGTCGGCTCCCTCGTGGTGATCGCGCTCGTCGACGTGGTGACGGGCGGGGAGACCCACTATCTGCGGTCGGTGCTGGGCGGTGGCTCCGGTGAGTCGATGAGCGACGTGGTGCTGCACCGGCTTCGTGCGACCGGCGAGAGCTTCACCCGGACGTCGCGAATCCCGGTGACGGTCGCCGCATTCGCCCTGATCGGGATCGCGGTGTGGAGACGAGCGACGATCAAAGCGTGGCTGGAACCGGTACCGCTGCTGCGGGCTGGGATCGCGGCGGCCGCGGCAGGGTCCCTGATCGGCGCCCTGACCAACGATTCCGGGGTGCTTTTCATTCAAGTCGGGGTGCTGTATCTCGGTCTGGTCCTCGGCTTCGTCTGGGCTGTCGTCAGGAAGTAGGGATAACCGCCCCTCTCCGTCGTAAGGGCTGGTTTATGCTGTTGGTTCGTGCGAATCGCTCTCGTCACCCCGTATTCGTGGAGTTACCAGGGTGGTGTGAATCGACACGTCCAGTCGCTGGCCGAGGAATTCATCAGTCGAGGCCATTACGTCCGTGTCATCGCCCCATTCGATCCCGCTGATCGCCTCTCGAAGGTGCTTCACCGTGCCGCGACCGAAACGGTCGACCTCCCCGACTACGTCATCCCCGTCGGCCGCACGATCGGGATCGGGGCCAACGGCTCCGTCTCGAACATCCCGCTTTTCCCGGAAACCATCCGGCTGACAAGGAAGGCGATCGCCGAAGGGAACTTCGACGTCGTTCATCTTCACGAACCGGTCACGCCGCTGAACGGCTGGGACACCTGCCTCTCCAGCGACGTCCCGGTGGTCGGGACCTTCCACGCCTACTCGACGAAGCCGATCCCGAACTATCTGGCCGGATTCGCCGGCGCCCGGCGGGTGCTGAACCGGCTCTCGGGCCGCATCGCCGTTTCCGAGGCGGCTGCCTGGACCGGCCGCCGCTGGTTCGGCGGCAACTACACGATCGTCCCCAACGGGGTGGACATCGATGCTGTGCCGCTCTCGCCCAAGCCGGAGACGGAACACCTCCGGGCGCTCTTCGTCGGCCGCCCCGACGAACGCAAGGGCCTGCCGGTCCTGCTCCGGGCCTTCGATGCCCTGGTCGAGCACGCGCCGGCCCGACTCGCGGTCGTCGGATCCGAGCCGGAAGACGTGAAGCGGATCCTCGCCCACCCCGAGCTGGAGCAGCACCTCGATCTCCATGGCAAGGTCTCGGAGCAGGAGCTTTGGCGGCATCTGCATGAGGCGGACGTACTCTGCGCGCCTTCCCTTTCGGGCGAGAGCTTCGGCATGGTCCTCACCGAAGCCTTCGCCGCCGGCACCCCGGTGATCGCCTCCGGCATCGCCGGCTACTCCGACGTCGTCACCAACCACATGGACGGCGTGCTGGTCCCGCCGGGTGATCCCCAGGCCCTGGCCGAGGAGCTTCAGCGAGCCCATCACGAGCCGGACCGGATGAAGCGGATGTCGGTCAGTGCCCGGGAGAGCTCCCGTCGCTACGCCTGGCCCGCCGTCGCCGAGCAGGTGACCAAGGTCTACGAACGGGCGATCGAAGTGCCCGAGCCGGAGGGTGCCGCGGAGCGGTTCAAGCGCCGGATGGGAGCCACCCCGAACGACGGCCTGCCGCCGGTGCCGCCCGTGAGGCTGCCTTCGCTCGATCCCGCCCCGGCCGTACCCGGAGTCCGGCGCCGCCAACTGGGACGCAAGATCGGCCTCGCGCTCGTCGGGCTGTTCGGATTGGGTCTGACCGTGATCGCCGCCCGGAAGATCGGGGTCGACCAGGTGGCGCAAACGATCGTCCGGTCTGACATCTCGTGGGTCGTGGTCGCCCTGGCACTGATGGCCTTTTCGCTTTTCGTCCGTGCTTCCTCCTGGTTCTACATCGCCAAGTCGGCCCTGCCGGGATCACGCCTGCGCCAACGGGATTTCACCTCGGCAACGATGATCGGGGTCCTCATGTCCGCGACCCTGCCGGCCCGGCTCGGTGAACCGGCGAGGGCGCTCAGCCTGGCCCGGCATACGGGGAATGCGAAGGAGAGCCTGCCGGTGGTGGTGGGCACGATCGTCTCCCAGACGATGTTCAACATCATCGCCATGGTCATGCTCGGGGTCGTCGTCATGACCAGCTTCGGTGGTCTCTTCCACAGCTCGACCAAGCAGATCCTGATGTTCAGCCTGCTTCCCGCGGCACTGCTGCTGGCCGTGCTCGCGGCTCCGATTCTTCTGCGCAACCAGAGACAGGGCGAGGGGCGGATGGCCCGGTTCTCGGCAGCGCTCCACTCGGTGATGGTCCAGGTTCGGCGCGGGCTGACCGTCTTCAAGCATCCCCGCAACGGGATCCCGGCCGCGGTCCTTCAGATCAGCGCCTGGGGCATCCAGCTTCTTTCCTGCTGGGCGCTCATGTTCGCCCTCGGGCTGGATCACAAGGCTGGATTCGCGGCCTCCGCGGCAGTGCTGTTCGCCGTCAACTTCACCGCGCTGGTGCCGGTCACACCGTCGAACATCGGGGTCTTCCAACTTGCGGTCGTCGCCGTCCTCCACAAGGGATGGGGCATCTCAACCGATGTCGCCTTCGCCTACGGCGTGATCCTCCAGGCAGTTGAGATGGCCACGGCCGCGGCGCTCGGCGTGCCCGCCCTGGTCCGCGAGGGTCTCACCTGGAGCGACGTTCGCGCCCAGGCAATCGCCACCGCCCCGGTCGAGCTCGACCCGTACCCGCACAGCCGCCGCGAAGAAGGCGAATCCGCCT
>JBEBXB010000021.1:0-15458 GCA_040391885.1 Conexibacter woesei
CCGGCGGCCTTGCGGGCGATCTCGGCCGCCTTGACGTTGATCTCCACCGTGTGCTCGGCCAGGCCCCACTCCTCGAGCTTGATCCGGGATGCCTGGAAGGTGTCGGTCTCGACGACCTCGGCTCCGGCCTCGAGCATCGAGGTGTGGACCCCTTCGATCACGTCGGGCCGGTTCAGGACGAGGGCTTCGTGGCACTTGCCGGCAAGCCCGCCGTAGTCCTCCTGGGTCAGGTCGAACATCTCCAGCGTCGCGCCCATGCCGCCGTCGAAAACGACGATGTGATCAGCAACTGCATCCAGATAATTGCGTTCGGCCATGAAATGAAGGCTATCGAGAGGGCCGCCGGAGACCCGTCGCCGCGTGGTCGCGCCCGGCATCGCGGCCCTCCGGGGCAGGTCCTACTCTTGAGCGATGAGGACTTACGTCGCTTTGCTCAGGGCCGTGAACGTGGGTGGCACCGGCAAGCTGCCGATGACCGAACTGCGCCGCATGTGTGAGGAAGCCGGGTTCGAATCGGTTCGGACTTATATAGCCAGTGGCAACGTCGTATTCGAGGCTACGGACAGCCCCGAGAAGGCCAGGGAGATACTCGAGAAGCGGCTCGCTTCGTATGCGGACAAGCCGGTCGACGTGTTGCTCAGGACCGAACGCGAGATGGCCGACCTGGTCGGGATCAATCCGTTCCCCGACGAGCCGGGCAGCCAAGTCGGGGTGCTGTTCCTGGATCGGGAACCGCCATCCGACCTGGAACGGGTCGCCCGGGGCGTGGCGGACGAGCGGCTCGTGGCCGCGGCCCGTGAGGTCTTCGTCCACTACCCGCAGGGAATGGGGCAGTCGAAGCTGAAGCTGGATCTGGGCATTGCCACCTCCCGCAACATGAACACCGTGAAGAAGCTCGCTGAGATGGCCGCCGGCGGCTGAGCGTCTGCGGTCCGTTCAACTTACCCCGGAATGAGCGGGGTGAATTGAACGGACCTCTTGTGTCTAGCCGCCGCGGGTCTTCTGGAGCGGGCAGGACTGGCAGGTGTAGCCGTCCGGGGTGCGATAGGCGAGGCAGCAGGTGGCACGCAGGTGGAACTCGTCGCCGTATTCGTCCTCGGCCCGCGCAATCGGGATCTTGAGCGGCCCCTCCGGCTCCAGCACCAGCTCGGTCAACTCCAGGGCCAGATCCGGCCGGTCGAAGGCCTTCCCGGACCACACCAGCGACTGCGCGAGGCGGTCGGCGGCCGCGTGCCACAGGGTCTTGGCGGGCCGCAGCCCCTGGCCGTCCGTCCATTCGATCGTCGGACGGAGAAGGTCGAGGTAGCCGGCCCTGAACCGTTCGGACAGCGCCGCCGGGTCGCCCTCGAAGAGCCGATCCGAGGTCACGGCGGTGGCCCGGAACAACCCGCCCTCCGCCGCCAGCAAGACGTTCTCCGGGGTCAGGTCCGGCAGGCTTCGGGTGGCGACCGCGAAGGAACCCGCCAGGTCGGCGATGGCGCGGGCGAGGCTTTCCACCATCCACTCGGCCCGGATGTGATCCGCCGGAGGGCCGCTCATGCCGCTGATCCGTGACATGAGCGTCGCTTCCACCCGGCCGCTCCCGTCGAGCTCGGCCACGGAGAACCAGCCGTCGCCGGGCCTGTCCCGCCGCCGGACGATGATCCCGTAGCCGTCGGCTTGGGCTGCCGTGATGCGGCCTATCGCACGATCGATCTCTGCCATCCTCTTCCGTTCCGGGTGAATTAGGTTCACCTACTACAATCACAAACCGCTTTGCAGATCGAAGAATTCCTCTTTTCCGTTTCCGATGCGCTGCGCTGGCCCGTTCTCATCACGGCGCTGGTGGCCTTGGCATGGTCGATCGTCGAGATCGGCATCCTGGTCGCCGAGCTTTGGCGCCGCCGCTGGCGCTCCGGTCCGGCCCTCGAATCCGCGGTAGACCGGGCGGAGACCGAGCTCGCGCAGGGCAACGAGATCGGGGCGATCACCTCGCTCGCGGCCGTGTCCTGGAGCTCCCCGATGCGGTCCGCGATGGAGTCGGTCGTGACGATGCGACAGCTGCCCGACGCCTCAAATCGCGTCGCCAAGCGGCTCGCCGATTACGACTACCGCTCGCTGAAACGCCTCGAACGCACCCGGATCCTGGTTCGCATGGGTCCGGCGCTCGGCCTGATGGGAACCCTGATCCCGCTGTCCCCGGCCCTCGCCGGCCTGGCGGAGGGCAACGTCACCCAGCTGACCGACAACCTGCGGGTGGCCTTCGGGATCACCGTGGCCGGGTTGCTCACCGGCGCGCTCGCGTTCGGGGTCTCACTCGTCCGGGATCGGCTCTATGCCCAGGACTACTCCGACGTCGAGTACGCGGCCGCCAACCTGTCGCCGGAGAAGCACATCCAGCCGCTGGTTCCCTCGATGGTCGAGCACGGTCACACCACCCAGGTCTCGATGGGGAACCCTTGAAGGTAACCGCCCGTGCCCGCAGCCGCGACGACCGTGCCGGCGACCCGCTGGACGGGCTCGTCAACCTGTTCGACATCGGGATCGTGCTCTCGGTGGCGTTCCTCCTGGCCGCGCTCTCCTCGCTCGACCTGACCTCGGTGATCACCGATCCGGACAAGTCCCTGGAGCAGCCGGCCCAGGTGCCGAAGGACTCGGTCTTGGCGAATCCGGACGACACGGTCGAGCAGATCGAGATCCAGCCCGGCCAGGAAGTCGTCGGCCGGGGCAAGCCGGTCGGCCAGCTGTATGTCCTCGAAGACGGGCGCACCGTGGTCGTGAAGCCAGGGGCTGGCGCCACCGGTGCCACGGGAGCTACGGGCGCCACGGGCGCCACGGGCGTCACAGGCGTCACCGGCACGACTCTGCCCTGACTTTGCTCTGACCCTGACTCAGTCTTGACGCTGCCTGCGGCCCCCGGACTGGCGAGGCCCGGGTCGCTCGGAGGTGGGCATGAACCGTGCGCGGAAACTCTCACGGATGCGTGTTTCTGCGCTCAGTTCAATGTCGAGATCCGAGCAGGACGGTTTGACCGGCCTTCTTGCGCGCATTGCGCCCAAAAAGGCATGTTCGGCCCGCGCTTGGGGTCGGGGCTCAGGCGCGGAATGGGCTCACGGGCGGAATGGGCTCACGGACGGAAGCGGCGGAGTCCTCGGGCGGCGACGAAGCGGGTCAGCTTGTCGACGAGGTCGCGTCGGGACGGCGTGTACGGATACCAGAGCGGTTCCTTGTCGATGGCCCAACGGGCGGAGACGATCGCTTCCGAGCGGCAGTACTTGCGGATCCCGTAATCACCGTGGCGGTAGCCGATCCCGGACTCCTTCCAGCCGCCCATCGGCAGGCCGGGGGCGAGCATGTTGAAGATCACGTCGTTGACGTTCACCGCGCCGCACTCGATCCGCCGAGCGACCCGCTCGGCCCGGGAACGCGGCCCGAAGACCGAAGCGGAGAGGCCGTACCGGGTGTCGTTCGCAAGCCGGATGGCCTCCTCCTCGTCGGCGACGGGGGTCACGGTCACCACCGGGCCGAAGGTCTCGTCGCTCATCACCGACATCGAAGGATCGACGTCGACCAGGACCGTCGGTTCGTAGTAGAGGCCGGGGCCTTCGCCACGGCGCCCACCGGTCAGGACCGTCGCCCCGCCGGCGACCGCCTCATCCACCTGGGCGGCGACCTTCTCGAGCTGGGCGGGCATCGTCATCGCCCCGACATCACAGGCGACCTCGGAGCCATCCGCACCCTGGCGCAGATCCTCGACCTTGCCGGTCAGCCTCTCGACGAACTCGTCGTAGGCCGGGGACTCGACGTAGACCCGTTCGACCGAGATGCACATCTGCCCGGAGTTCAGCATCCCTCCCCAGGCGGCCGCGTTGGCGGCCCGTTCCAGGTTGGCGCCGTCGAGGACCACCATAGGGTCCTTGCCGCCTAGCTCCAGGCTGACCGGGGTGAGGGTGTCCGCGGCCCGGGCCATGACCAGCTTGCCAGTGCGGTCGGAGCCGGTGAAGCCGACGAAGTCCGAGTGGTCGATGAGCGCGGAAGCCGTCTCCGCGGCTCCGTTCACGCAGGCGATGACGTCCGGACCGCCGATCTCCTCGCGCCACGCCTCGACGATCTCGTTCAGCCCCAGCGGGGTTATCTCGGACGGCTTCATGACCACCGCGCAGCCCGCCATGAGAGCCGGGATGGCGTCTCCCAGCGACAGCACCAGCGGGAAGTTCCAGGGGCTGATCAACCCGACCACCGGGTGAGGCCGGTACTGCAGCCGCAGCTTGCGGGTGGCGTTCAGCATGGTGCTCGGCCGGAACTTCTGTTCGCCGATCAGCTTCTCGGCACGCGATCCGTAGAAGTTGATCAGGTCGGCGATGTACGGGCCCTCGATCGAGGCTTCGGAACGGACCTTGCCGGTCTCGGCCTGCATCGTGTCGATGATCCGGTCGGAGTTGTCGAGGATCCAGTCGCGGAGGCGGTTCAACCAGACGCGACGACCGGCGAAGCCGAGCTCCTCCCAGGCCGGTTGGTTCGCCCGGATCCGGGCGACCGCGGCGGCAACGTCACCCGCCGAATCGATCGGCACCCGGGCGATCTCCTCGCCGGTCGCCGGGTTCTGCACCGCGATCATCTCCGTCCCTGCCACGCCTTCGCTCATCCCAAAAAGCTACACCTGCCCCGTGCCGGCCGGGGGAATACGGCCGGGAAACTCACTGCCGGATGCGGTAGACCGGCCCGGAGAGCGAAGTTGCGTACACGGCACCGGAGAGTCCGCGTCCGAACGAGGAAACCGAATCGATGCGCAACCCGGTGTCCCGGGCGTTCCGGATCCGTCCCGTCCGGGCCTTGAAGGCGAGGACCTTGCCGCCGCAGAAGTCGGCGAAGAGGTACTGCCCCCGGAGCGCCGGGAGCTTCTTGCGGTCCCGCGCCACGACCCCGCCGATCACCGAGCAGTTGCCCTCGCCGTGCCCGAGAGTCAGGGAAGGCTTGATGGTGCCGTCGATGGGGGAGGTGAACACGGAGAAGCCCTCGAATCGGTTCCAGCCGAAGTTGCCGCCACGGGCGCGGGCGAGATTCACCAGATTGACCTCCTCCGCCCGGTCCTGGCCCACGTCTCCGATCGCGATCCTGGTCCTGCCCTTGCCGTACCGGTCGAAGGACCACCGGTAAGGGTTGCGAAGTCCGATCGAGAAGATCTCGTCCCGCCCGGCGCCACCCACGAACGGATTCGATGCCGGCACCGAGTACGGCCGGGAGCCCTGCCGGCGTGGGTCGATCCGGATCATCTTGCCGAGCAAGGAGTCACGGTTCTGGGCGTTGCCGTCGGGATCGCCCCCGCCACCGCCGTCACCGGTGCCGAAGTAGAGGTGGTTGCCGAGGAACTGGAGCTGGCCGCCGTTGTGGTTCGAGTTCTCCCGGTGGCGGATCGTGATCACCGGCCGGGCCGAGTTGGGCCGGGCGCGGACGGCGGACCGCCGCCGGTACTCGACGACCCTGATGTCCCCGGTGTGGTCCGTGTAGTAGACGTAGAACCGCTTGGTTCGGCGGTAGTCGGGCGGGAACCCGACCGAGAGCAGGCCTTGCTCGCCACCGGACCGCACCCGCTTCGAGATGTTCAGGAAGGGCCGGTTCAGCTTGCGTCCGCGCCGCAGGACCATGATCCGTCCCTGCTGCTCGACCACGAACATGAGTCGCGGGAAGCCGGGCGCCGCCTTGATCTCGACCGGGGAGCGGAAGTCGGCGAGCCGGACCAGCCGCGGCGATCGGCTGAGCTCCGCCTGCTGCCCGGTGGTCCGGGCCGTGGGGGAGGGCTCCCGCTCCGCCTCCGTGGCGCAGGCGACGCTGCCGGTGAAGACGACCGCGGCCAGGAGGATCCCGGCCAGGGAGAGGCTCCCTAGGGCGAGGCTTCCTCTTGTTCGACCTTGCGCTGATCCGATGGACTCAATGGTACGACCTTGCCGTTCTCGTCCACCCGGGTCAGGCGGGCACGGTTGCCGATCCGGACCGGCAGGACGCCGGCGGGCTGGCTGCCGTCCGCGAGCTCGGCCGAGGTCTCGGTGCCCAGCCCGGCGGAGACCTTCCACGCGAGCTTGTACTTGCCGGGCTTGAGCGCGGTCACCCGCCAGACCATGTTCGCGGTGTCACCGGGCTCGAGCTCGCCGAAGTTGAAGGTGCGCCGGTTCGCGGTGCCCGCCCCGCCGCGGCCGACCGTGCCGGCCAGCTTGGGGTAGCCCTCTTCCAGCACCCAGATCGGGCGCTGCGCCTGGGCGAGCCCTTCCTGGCGGTCGCGGTAGGCGAAGGCCAGGGTGGAGCCGAGCCCCGGAAGGTTGATCGTGGCGTTGATCGCGGGGATCGTGTCGTCGCCGGAGTTCCGCACGGCCAGGGTCAGGTCGTAGGTCTGGGCGACCGTCTGGACCGCCTTGAACTCGGACGAGATCACCTCGACCGGGAAGGCGCCGGTGGCCTCGTTGGCGAACTGGCCGCCGTCGTCGCCGCTGCCGCCGCAGGCGGTGAGGAAGGCTCCGCAGAGCGCCGCTCCCAGGAGGGCACAGGTCAGCAGTCCGCGATGTCGAATCGTCCCCCGCAAGGCGGCCGCAACATACCACGCGTGTGTCGACGGTCACGGACGCCGGGAGATCACATAGACTGCCGCTCACGGCGGAGGCGCATCCAGCGGTCAATCCAATTCCGCCCGGGAGAGATGGTCAGAGCAGCCGCTAACAGGGCAATTGAGCCCGCCAAGAATCTGTTTACCGAGGTAGGCGAGATGATGATCTTGACCGGTCGGACGATTGCGTCCGCGGTCAGGGCCCCTTACCCCTACGGCAACGAGTTCATTGGCCAGTTCCTATTCGCGCTCCAGCTCTGCTGGTTCCCGATGCTGATCTCCTGTGTCGCTTTCGGCTTCGGCGCCCCGGGGCTCCAGGCGGCCAACTTCCTGTCCCTCTTCGGGGCACTCGATCGTCTCGGTGGGTTCTTCGTGCTGGCCTCGATCCGCGAGTTCGCGCCGTTCGTGACCGCGGTCGTCGTCGCCGGCGTGGCCGGGACCGCGATCACCGCCGACCTCGGCGCCCGCAAGATCCGGGAGGAGCTCGACGCCCTCCAGGTGCTCGGCGTCGACCCGATCAAGAACCTCGTCGTGCCCCGCTTCCTGGCGCTGATGCTGATCACCGGCCTGCTCGACATCTACGCCCTGCTCTTCGGCATCACCGGCGGCATCGGGGCCGAGCTGCTCTACAACCAGCCGCTCGGCGGATTCTTCGCGACGCTCTTCTCCAACGCCTCGACCACCGAGCTTTGGGCCTCCGTCCTCAAGTGCACCCTCTTTGGGGCGATCATCGCGATCGTCTGCTGCTACAAGGGGATGACTGCGACCGGTGGCGCCGCCGGCGTCGGCCGGGCCGTCAACGAGGCGGTCGTCACGGCCCTGCTCGGCGTGTTCTGCTTCAACTACGTCTTCACCCAGACGATGCTCGCGACCAACCCCGACCTCCAGACCATCAAGTAATGGCCGGCGGCTGGCTACAGGTCCCTCGTGCATGGCTCGAGTCCCTAGGGGAGATCACCCGCTTCTGCGGGATGGTCATCTCCCACATCTTCACCGGCCGGGTAATCAAATACTTCGGGGAGGCGCTCAACCAGGCCGGGATCCTGATCCTCGGTTCGACCACGGTCATCTGGGGCCTCGTCTTCGTGCTCGGCCTGCAGTGCGGCATCGAGGGCGCTTACTTCAACCGTTCCGTCGGTGCCCCGGCATACGCCGGCGTATTCGCCGCCTGGTGCGACCTGCGTGAGGTCATCCCGTACGCCTTCGGCTACATGATGGCCGCCAAGGTGGGTACCGGCATCGTCGCGGAGCTAGGCGCCATGCGGATCTCCGACGAGATCGACGCCCTCGAAGTGATGGGCGTCCCTCCGGTCACCTTCCTCGCCGCCACCCGCATGCTCGGTGCCTGGATGACCCTGCCCTTCATGTACATGGCCGCGATCGGCGTCGGCTTCCTCGCCTCTTACATCGCGGTGGTCGAGCAGATCGGCGACGTCTCGTCGGGCGGCTACCTGCTGATCTTCTGGATGTTCCAGAACCCTCCCGACGTCCTCTTCTCGGTGATCAAGGCGATGACGATGGCGACCGCGATCGTGCTGGTCGGCTGCTACTACGGCTACACCGCTTCCGGTGGGCCGGTCGGGGTGGGCACCGCCACCGCCAAGTCGATGGTCCTGAACATCGTGCTCGTGCACATCATCGGTATGTTGGGAACCCTGGTCTTCTGGGGGGCGAACCCGAGAGCACCAATTGGAGGGTGAGAGTTTGAGCGACGCAGAAAACAAGAGCCAGGCACCCGCCGACAAGCCGGACGGGACCCCGCGGACCGAGCTGCCGATCGACAGCGTGACCGACGCGAGCAGCCCGCTCGCCGAAGTCGAGGCCGCCGACGAGGCCGCCGCGGCCGACATCCGGGTGACCAACGAGCCACAGTCCCAGTACGTCGCCTCCGACGGCGCGATCCTCGGCAAGGACTTCATCCTGCCGGGCGTCGCCCCCGGCGACCATGACCCTTACAAGTGGCATACGGGCCGCAAGCGCGAGCATGGCTCGGTCGACGCGATCGAGATCGTCGACGTGGTCAAGCAGTTCGGTCGTACCCGGATCCTCAACGGTCTCAACCTGGGGCTTCCGGACGACCAGATCTCGATGGTCCTCGGTCCGTCGGGAACCGGCAAGTCGGTGCTGATCAAGCACATCGTCGGCCTGCTGTACCCCGATTCGGGTGACGTCATCGTCAAGGGCCAGTCGGTGCCGGACCTGAGCGACGACGACCTGTTCGAGATGCGCAAGAAGTTCGGCCTGCTGTTCCAGGACGGCGCGCTGTTCGGCTCGATGAACATCTACGACAACGTCGCCTTCCCGCTGCGCCAGCACACCGACAAGGGCGAGGACGAGATCGAGTCGATCGTCACCCGGCGCCTGCGTGAGGTCGGTCTGGGCGAGGCCCACTACAAGATGCCGAACGAGCTCTCGGGCGGGATGCGCAAGCGCGCCGGGTTCGCCCGGGCCCTCGTGCTCGACCCCGAGATCGTCATGTTCGACGAGCCGGACTCGGGCCTCGACCCGGTCCGCACCGCACTCCTCTGCGAGCTGATCCGCGAAGTCCACGCCGAGAGCGGCGGCTGCTACATGGTGATCAGCCACGACCTCGGCACCGCCCGTCGCATCGCCGACTTCATCGCGGTCCTCTGGAAGGGCCAGATCGTCGAAAGCGGGCCCAAGGACGAACTGTTCGAATCCGACAACGAGTTCGTTCACCAGTTCCTCCAGGCCGACGTCAGCGGCCCGCTCGCGATGGATTGAGTCCCGCCACGGTCTTCGGCGCCGTGGCCGCGGCGATCGCCCGTCGGCCCTGGCCGGTCCTCGTCGTCGTGGCCGCCCTGGTCGCGATCTCGGCCTGGGGCGCCGCCGGGATGGGGACACAGCCGGTCGAAGATGCCTTCTTCGACCGGGACGCGATCGCCTACCGTGACACCGAGGAGGCGGCGAAGTCGTTCGGAGGGGACCCGGTCGTGGTCCTTGCCGAGGGCCCGCTGGTCGAGACCCTCACGCCGGAGAACCTCTCCCGCCTGAACGTCCTGGAGTCCTGCCTGGCCGGCGACATAGACCAGGGGAGAGGCAAGCTCTACCGGATCTGCCTGCGGCTCTCCGAGCTCGATCCGGCCAAGGTGATCGCCGGGCCGGCAACCTTCCTCGGTCGGGCCGCCGAGGGCATCAGCGACGTCTACCAGGAGCAGCTGGACAGGTTCGCGAAGGCGCCGACCAGCCCTCGACAGGCGCAGGAGCGCCAGGAGCAGATCAAGCTGGGGGTGGAGATCATCTCCCGCTACGGCCTGACGTCGCCGCCGAGCCTGGAGGATCAGGACTTCATCAACCGGGTGGTCTTCGGCGAGGGCGGCACCCGGGCCGGGCCGAAGCCGAAGCTCTCGTACCTCTTCCCGTCGGACGAGGCGGCACAGATCGTCCTGCGGCTCCGCAGCGACCTCACGACGGCCGAACGGGCCGAGGCTCTGGAGCTGATCCAGCGGGCCGTGGAGGATCCCTCCGTCCAGCTGGACAAGGTGTCCTACGTCGTGTCGGGATCGCCGGTGGTCTTCGACAGCCTCGCCGACTCGCTCCAGACAGGGGTGGTGATCCTGGCGCTGGTCGCCCTGGTCTTGATGGCGGTCGCCCTGGCCCTCGTATTCGGCTCCGCCTGGCGGCTTGTGCCGCTGGCGATTGCCCTTGCCGGCCTTGCCGTCGCGGCCGGCGTGCTGCGGCTGTTCGGCGGTGAGTTCTCGCTGGCGGCGGTCGGCGCGGCCCCGATCCTGATTGGGCTGACGGTCGACTACGCGGTCCAGATCCAGGCCCGCCTCGACGAGAGCGATCCGGCCACGGAGCCGGCCGAAGCCGCCCGGGTGACCGGCACCCTGGGGCTGCCGATGATCGCGGTCGCCTGTGTCGCGACAGCATTCGGGTTCGGAGCGCTGCTGCTCTCCAGCCTGCCGCTGGTGTCGGAGTTCGGGCTGATGCTCGGCGCCGGGGTGGTCATCTGCTTCCTCGTCACGTTCTTCGCCGGCTTCGCGACACTCGCGCTGCGGGGTCGTCATCGCGACTCGGAATCGCCGTTGGAGGCCGCCGGGGTGTTGCCGGCGCTCAGGGACCGGTTCAAGCCGCTGCTCGGGTTGACGATCGTCGCGCCGGGCCGGATAGTCCTGATCGGCTTGATAATCGCCGCCTGCGGGTGGGCCGTCAGCACCCAGGCCCGGTCCGGAACCGAGATCAATCAGTTGCTCCCGACCCGGACCGACTCCGTCAAGGACCTCCTCGAAGTCGAACGGGCGACGGGCACATCCGGCAGCCTCGACCTGATCGTCCGCGCTCCCGACGTGACCTCGCCCGAGGTCGTCAAGTGGATCGGCGAGGTGCGGGGCGAGATCCTCCTGCAGAGCGGGTACATCGGGGAGACGATCGCCGAGGGGATCTCCTGCGTACGAGCGGAGCTCTGCCCGGGGCCCGCCATCACCGACTTCGTGGAGGCGGGAGCGGAAGGCCAGACTTCCGCCGATGTCCGATCGGCCCTGAAAGGGCTGCCGCTCAACGAGCGCGAGGCGATGATCGCCGGCGGGCTGGCGAAGGGGCGGGCGGCGACCGAGACCAACCTGCCCTTCGCCATCCGCACCGGTTCGGTCGACCGCCAGCAGGCCGTGGTCGAGATGGTCGAAGGTGCGGTCGAAGGCTCCCGCAATGGCCAGGGGCCACCGCCCGGGGTGACGGCGACGGTGACCGGCCTGCCGGTTGTGATCTCCGCTTCGATGGACGAGCTCGCCTCTTCGCGCTACCTGCTGATCCTCGCCGGCTTAGTCGCGATCGCGCTGGTCCTGCTGGTCGCCTACAGATCCTTCCGCCGCATGCTGGTGCCGCTGATCCCGATCGTGGTGGCCGGTGGCTGGTCGGCCTTGATCGTCGCGGCGCTGGACCTGCCGCTCAACCCGCTCTCGGCGGTCTTGGCGGTGCTGGTGATCGCGATCGCGACCGAGTTCAGCGTGATCCTGGCCGGCCGCTACTACCAGGAGCGGGAACGGGGCGCCGGCCTGGCCGACGCGCTGCGCCGGAGCTACGGACGCACCGGCATGGCGGTGGCCACCTCCGGCGTGACCGCGATCGCCGGATTCGCGGCGCTGGCCGCCAGCGACATCGGCATGCTGCGTGAGTTCGGGCTGGTGGCGGTGGTCGACCTCGCCGTCGCCCTCGCCGGCGTCGCCCTGATCCTGCCGGCCGTCCTGGTCTGGCTGGAGCGGCGGTGAGCGGCCGAGGCCGCCCCTTCAACTACGTCGCCCTGGTCGGGGTCCTGTTCATCGTTGTGATGGTGATCGCGGCCGTCAACGCCCTGCGGACCACCGATTCCGGGACCGTCGGGATCGGCGATGTCGGGATCGGGGAGAAGATCGCCCCCTTCGCGGTGCCGCTCGCAGATTCGGATCTCGAAGGTGACGCCAACATCGATCCTGAACGCGCCTGCCAGGTGGCCGGCGACGATGTGCTGAGGATCTGCGACTACTTCGGCCGCCCGTTGGTGATCTCGTTCTGGTTCACCAAGGGCGCGTCCGAATGCATCGACCAGCAGGACGTGTTCGATCAGGTCGCCGCCCGGTTCCGGGGCCGGGCCGGCATGGTTTCGATCAACGTTCGCGACGACCGGAACCGGGTCCGCGACCTCGTGGAAGAGCACGAATGGCAGGTTCCGGTCGGCCATGATCGCGACGGTGCCGTCTCGAACATCTACCGGGTGGGAGGGTGCCCCACCTTCCTGTTCGTCGATCCTTCCGGGGTGCTCCGGAGCGCCGAGATCGGGCAGACGACCTCGGAGGAGCTGACGGCACAGGTACGCTCCCTGATCGATGGCGAGCAGGAAGAAGAGAAGACGACGTCCCCGCCCGGCACCGAAGCCGGCGGCTGAGCCACCGGCCCGCCGCTCCGACGGCCCCCCGCCGGCTCCCTGGGGCAACTTCCCGCTGATGCAGCTGGCCGTGCTGGCCGGGCTGATCCTGATCGTGATCGGGGTCATCTCCAGCAACCCGACCCAACTCCTGATCGGGCTCGGGCTGGGCTCTCTCGGAGGGCTCGAACTATCCCTCCGCGAGCATCTCGCCGGCTACCGCTCCCACACGACCTTGCTCGCCGGGGTGGGCTTCGTCGTCGCCACCGGCGTCACCTACTTCGGCTTCCGGATGGTCCTGTGGGCCTGCCTGCTGATCGGTGTGGCCGTCTTCGGGGTCGGGCTGTGGTTCTTCCGCGATCGCTTTCAGCGCGCCGCGGACGGGCTCAGCTATCGGCTGCGCTGAGCCCGTCCGGGCGTGATCGGCCCCGTCCGTCAGTGAGGACGGAGCTGGCTGACCAGGAGCATCCTCTGACGCTCGGTCAAAGTGTCGAGACGCTTGTTCTCACTCAGCCCCACCGAGCTGAGGAGTTTGCGGGTACGGGTACGGCCCCAGCGCGGCTGACTGCGCAGCAGCTCGGCCAAGGTCATGCTCTCTGCCTGCCACGGGCAGTCGGAGATCACCTTGGTTATCGAGATGCTGCCGTCGCCGATTTCGCGTTTGAGGCTGGCGCGGGCCAGACGGACGCGATTGGCGCGGGCCAGTGCCTGCAGATGCTGTGGGACTGCGGGTCCGGCGGATGAGGTTGAATCGGCGGTGGCGGCTACTTCCACGGGCGGTCCTCCCTTCAGGGGATCGAGTTGCTTGACTGGAATGCATGGGGAATCTGGCCGGACGGTCCTGTCCGGATGACCTCTCCCCGCCTGTGACCGAACTTCTGTCCGGTTCAGGCGATATGGGGAACCTATGCGTTCACCCCTGGCGGCGTCAATGGGTCTCGGGCCGAAAGGTCGCTAAGAGCAGGAATTACTTTGAGCCGCCGTCGCGGGCCGCAAGAACCGGTGCGAAGGTCGGCGACCGGGAATGTGGCGGTTAGGATCAGAACGGCCCGGCGAGGAGGCTGGGAAATCGGGGGCGGTCTGACGGATGGATCCGTCCCGCAATGAGGGGAGTCTCTATATGCGAAGGATGAATTGGTTGTTCGGGGCGATGGCCGTCCTGATCTTGGCCGGGTTCGGACTTGCCGCCTGCGGCGGCGATGACGATGACGCGGCGGGAAGTGACGACGTGACGTCGATTGCGGCTTGTGGTGATCTCAAGACGGGAGGCACGGACTCACCGGATCTGATCATCGTGTCCGACCTGCCGCTGAACGGTGATTCAGCCGAGCGGTCATCCCAGATGAACAGCGCCATCACCCAGGTCTTCGACGAGGCCGGCTGGAAGGCCGGGGACCATTCGGTCGGATTCATGGCCTGTGACGATTCCGATCAGGAAACGGGTCTGTGGACCGAGGAGATCTGTCGCGAGAACGCCGGCTCCTACGCCGGGGACGACTCGATCATCGGCGTGATCGGGACGTATAACTCGGGCTGCGCCGCCGAGATGATCCCGATCCTGAACGAGGCAGAGGGTGGGTCCCTGGCGATGGTCTCGCCCGGCAATACCCTGATCTGCCTGACCGAGTCCGCCGACACATGTGCGGACGGGCAACCGGAGTCGCTGTACCCCTCCGGGGACCGCAACTACGCCCGCGTGGTGCCCAACGACGCCGCTCAGGGTGCCGGGCTCGTCACGTGGGCCGCCGACCAGGGCATGAAGAGGGTCGCCGTTCTCCAGGCCGCGGGCGATGACACCAGCCTCGGGCAGGCCTCGACGTTCGTGAATGCCGCCCAGGCCGGTGGAGTCGAGGTCGTCGCCCAGGAGGAATGGGATCCGGAAGCCGAGGACTACCGGGGCCTGATGAAGAAGGTGAAGGGCAGCAACCCCGACGGCGTCCTGCTGGCCGGACTGACCGAACAGAACGGCGGCCGCCTGATCAAGGACAAGGTCGCGGTGCTTGGCCCGAATGACGGCAAGGTCGGGCTGCTCGCCCCGGACGGGTTCGCGCAGCAATCGACCATCGACGAGGCCGGTTCGGCCTCGAATGGCATGTTCGCGACGGTCCCCGGACGGGCTCCCGAGCTGCTCGGAGGGGCCGGCAAGGCGTTCGTCAAGAAGCTGGCATCGGGTCTCGACGGGGCGCCGGTCGAGATCTACGCGCCCTATGCCGGGCAGGCCGCCCAGGTCATGCTCGATGCGATCGCGTCGGGCGGGGACGACCGGGACGCGGTGTCTTCCGCTCTCTTCGGGATCAAGGTCACCGACGGCATCACCGGCGATTTCGAGGTCACCGAGAGCGGTGACCCGAGCGTCGGGCCGATCACGGTCTCCGAAGCCGGGGCGACGTTCAAGCCGATCGAGGTGATCGAGCCGAAGCAGGCCCTGGTCGCCGCCGCCCGCGGCGAAAGCTGAGGCGACGGGCCGAGAGGATCGCGGGGCCGGTGCGAACGCACCGGCCCCGGACCTCACCCGTTGGCGAGCTCCCGCCCGCCAGTCATTCGCTCAATCGGTCAGACCGTCGAAGTCCTGGATCACCCGGCCGGTGATCTCCAGGGCGCGATCGAGGTGCTGCCGCTCGTGGGTGGCCATCAGGCTCGTCCTGAGCAGCGCGGCGCCGTGCGGGACCGCGGGGTGGATGGCGACGTTGGTGTAGACGCCGGCGTCGTAGAGCGCCTTCCAGACGAGGATTGCCTTCCAGTCCTCACCGACCACGACCGGCACGACCGGGGTCGTCGCCACGGAACCGTCGGGCATCCGGCCGGGCTGGACCACCCGCAGACCGAGATCCTCCAGGCCGTGACGCAGATACTCGGCGTTCTCGAGGAGCCGCTTGTACAGCGGTGCGCCTTCGGTCCGGCAGATCTTGACGGCGGCGAGGGCGGCGCCGACGGCCGCCGGAACGCCCGAGGCGCTGAAGATGAAGGATCGGGAGGTGATCCGCAGGTAGTCGATCACCTCGGCCTTGCCGGCGATGAAGCCAC
>JBEBXB010000022.1:0-15357 GCA_040391885.1 Conexibacter woesei
CCGGCCAGGCGACCGTGAGCAGCGGCTCATGCAGGCTGCCGCCGGCCATCGCCTGGGCGCCCAGACCGTAGGCGCGGCGCAGGATCACGGCGATCAGAGGCACCGTCAGCGCGGCGCCCGCCACCAGCATCCGGGAGGTGTGACGGACCATCCCGGTCGCTTCGTGGTCGGGCCCCACCATGAAACCCGGGGTGTCGATCAGGGAGATGACCGGCAGCCCGAAGGTCTCGCAGAGCTGAAGGAAGCGGGCCGCCTTGTCCGCCGAATCGGAGGTGATGGTGCCGGCCAGGTGGCGGGAGTCGTTGGCGATGACCCCGACCGCCCGGCCCTCGATCCGGCCGAGGGCGGTGACCAGCTCCGGGGCGAACCGGGAACGAAGAAAGGTGACCGAGTCGGAGTCGCAGACGGTTTCGATCACGGGCCGCACGTCGAAGGCACGCCGTTCGCGTTCCGGCACGAGGTCACGCAGCGAAGCCTGACCCGCGGCCTTTCCTTCCCCGAGCGGGCCCTGGAAGTACCCGATGACCTTCTTCGCGGCCGCGACCGCCTCGGCTTCGTCGGCGACGACCAGGTCGATGACGCCGTTCGGCTCCTGCACCGAGACCGGGCCGACCTCATCGGCGGCGACCTCCCCGAGGCCACCGCCGGAGATCATCGCCGGGCCTCCCATCCCGATCGACGTGTTCTCCGTGGCGATGATCAGGTCGGAGCATCCGGCGATCACGGCGTTGCCGGCGAAGCAGCGACCGTGGACGATCGCCACCCTCGGCACCACCCCGGAGAGGCCGGCCCACAATGCGAAGGCACGTACGTCCAGTGCGGACACGACCGGGTAGTCGGTGTCCCCAGGGCGCCCGCCGCCACCCTCCGCGAAGAAGACGGTCGGCAGCTTCATCCTTTCGATCAGCTCGAACAGGCGATCCTTCTTGAAATGCCCGAGCGCTCCCTGGGTGCCGGCCATGACGGTGTAGTCGTAGGAAAGCACCGCACATCCCGCCGCGTCGCCGAACTGGCTGCCGTTGATCCGGGCGGTCCCGCCGATCAGCCCGTCGGCGGGGGTGCTGGCGATCAGGTCGTCGAGCTCGCGCCGTCCCTGCTGGGCGGCCGTCGCGAACCGCCCGTACTCCACGAAGGAACCCGGGTCGACCAGGTCGTCCAGGTTCTCCCTGGCGGTGCGCCCGCCGGTCGCATGCCGGCGCGACACCGCTTCGGGGCGGGCTGCGTCCTCGGTAAGCGCCCGGCGTCGGAAAAGCTCGGTCAGGTCGGGGCGTTCGGCGGGGCTCTCTTCCATGGCCGCTGATTCTGGCAGCCGCCGATCCGATTGCAACCGGTTCGGGGTTGCGTCATGATTCGTCGCCGATGAGCAACCCGGCTCCCAAGCGGCACGTCTTCTCGCCCACCGCGATCCTCGCGGTCATGTTCGCCTCCATGCTGCTCGTCTTGGCCGTGACCCCCGCCGCCGATGCCGCCGACGACATCCTGGCCAACCCGAAATGCTGCTCCTTCGCTCCGGGGCCCTTCACGCAGGATCTCGGTGAGATCCCGAACATGGTCATTCCCGCCGATGCCAACGCACCGCACAACGCCATCTCCACGGAGCTCGGCCCCGACGGTCAGCCGCTCTTCGGCGCGCCGACCAATCTTGCCGGAACCACCACCCCGCTCGACGGCGCCCAGTACCTCGAGGCCGGGACCTACCCGTTCGTCTGCTCCCTTCACGCCCCGAGCATGAGCGGCGAGCTCGTCGTCGGCACCAAGGGGACGGTCGTCCCCAGACCGAAGGTCAAGGCGGTCTTTCCGGCGCAGAGGCTGAAGGCGGTTCGCAAGAAGGGGGTCCGGCTTCGGCTCAAGGGCGTGACCGCCGTCCCCGGCGCCACCGTCCAGGTGCGTCTCGTCGGCAAGGGCCTTTTCGGTGAGAAGCTCGACGTCGCGCTGGCGGCGGGGCAGACCCGTGTCATCCGGTTCAAGCTCCCGAAGAAGCTCAAGAAGGCGATCCGGAAGCGCCGCGCGGTCAAGTTCAAGGCCGCGGTCAGCTTGCGATACGGGTCGCCGACTTCCGCGGTCCGCAAGGTCAAGTAGACGCGATCGTCCCCCGGTAGTCTCGCCGCATGGCTGACCACGGGCATGATCTTCAGTTCGGCGTGTTCATCACCCCGGCCGCGGACGGGGCCGACGGGGTCATCGAACTGGCCGAGCTGGCAGATGTGTCCGGGCTCGATCTGGTCACGTTTCAAGACCACCCGTACCAGGCGAGATTCCTCGACACCTGGACCTTGATCTCGAACGTCGCGGCCAGGACGTCGAACATCCGGTTGGCCCCGAACGTCGCCAACCTGCCGATGCGTCCCGCCGTGGTGCTGGCCCGTTCCGTCGCCTCGCTCGACATCCTCAGCGGCGGCCGCGTCGAGCTCGGCCTGGGTGCCGGCGCGTTCTGGGAGGCGATCGAGGCGATCGGCGGCCGGCGGCTGACGCCAGGCCAGGGCGTCGATCAGCTGGCCGAGGCGATCGAGGTGATCAGGTCCGTGTGGGACGTGTCCGCCCGTTCGGTCAGGTTCGAGGGCGAGTACTACGACATCCGGGGCGCCCACACCGGCCCCGCGCCGCTTCACCCGATCGAGATCTGGGTCGGTGCCTACAAGCGCCGGATGCTGGCGCTGACCGGCGCCAAGGCCGACGGCTGGCTCCCGAGCTCGCAGTACGCGGACCCGTCCGAGGTGGTGGCCATGAACGCGGCGATCGACCGGGCGGCGGAGGAAGCCGGCCGCGTCCCGGCTGACATCCGCCGTCTGTACAACGTCAGCGGCTCGTTCGGGACCGAGTCCGGATTCCTCCAGGGACGGCCCGCCGAGTGGGCCGAGCAACTGGCGGAGCTGACCTTGACCGAGGGCTTCGGTACCTACATCCTCTCGGCCGATTCCGGTCCGTTGCTGCAGCGATTCGCGGAGGAGGTAGCGCCGGCTGTCCGCGAGCTCGTCGAGGCGGCGCGCGCCCGGCCTGACCGGGGGGAGGACTCCGCAACCCGGCGGGTCGAAACCGAGGCAGGCGCTCGGGAACCGGCCACCGAACCCACTGCGGAAAGCGTTCCCAGCGGCAGCGCGCATCCCGTCGCCACGCCCTTCGAGCCGGTGCCCACTCCGGTAGGCGAAGCCCGGCACAGCCCCGAGCCGCCGTGGGTCGAGAGTGAGCGTCCGAGCGGACCGGCTCCCGACCCGGACCGGCTGTACACCCCGGAAGAGCAGGCCGCCGGCCGGCACCTGATCGATGTCCATGACGGCCTGCGCCAAGAGCTCGACCGGCTGCGTGAGCTGGTCGCCCAGGTTGAGCAGGGCAAGGTCCGTCCCCAGGAAGTGCGCTCCCACATCAACCGGATGACGATCCGTCAGAACGACTGGACCCTCGGTGTGTACTGCGAGTCCTACTGCCGGATCCTCACCGGGCATCACTCCCTCGAGGACCGTTCGGTCTTTCCTCACCTGCGGCGGTCCGAGCCGGAGCTGGTGCCGGTGCTCGACCGGCTCGGCGAGGAGCACGACGTGATCTCGGACCTGGTGGAACGAGTCGATCAGGCCCTGATCGCGCTGGTCTCCGGGGCGGAGGACGGCATGGAACGCGTGCGTGACGAAGTCGACCTCCTCACCGACGCACTCACCTCGCATTTCTCCTACGAAGAGCGGGAACTGATCGAGCCGCTTGCCCGGGTCGGCTTCCAGTGACGCGCCGGCTGACGTAGCTCATCCGCCGGGAAGAACGGCGGTTACGCTGACAGTGAACCGGTCTGGGGCACAACCGACCCAGGAGTGAAGAATGCGCGCCTACCGTTTGATCGAGTGGCAGAAGCCTCCCCGGCTCGAGGAGGTGGAGGTCCCCGAGCCCGGGCCGGGACAGGTCCTCATCAAGGTGGGCGGGGCCGGGCTCTGCCACTCGGACCTTCACCTCATGGAGTGGGAACCGGGGGTGATGCCCTTCGACCCACCGTTCACGTTGGGGCACGAGAACGCGGGTTGGGTCGAAAGGCTCGGCGACGGGGTCACCGGATTCGAGCCGGGCGACGCGGTCGCGGTCTATGGACCGTGGGGCTGTGGCCGGTGCCGCGCCTGCCGGCTTTCCCGCGAGGATTACTGCGAGCGCCAGGGGGAGATCGGGACCTTCGGCGGTGGTCTCGGGCTGGACGGCGGCATGGCCGAGTACATGCTGGTTCCGTCCGCGCGCCTGTTGGTCCCGGTGGGTGACCTCGATCCTCGCGAGGTCGCGCCGCTGACGGATGCGGCGCTGACCCCCTATCACGCGATCAAACGCTCGCTGCATCGGCTGGTGCCGGGGAGCACGGCCGTGGTCATCGGCGTCGGCGGGCTCGGGCAGATGGCAATCCAGCTGCTCTCCGCTCTCAGCCCGGCGCGCATCATCGCCCTCGACACCGATGCGGACAGGCTCGGCCTGGCGACTTCGCTGGGGGCCAGTGACGCCGTGCTCTCCAGGAAGGACGCGGCCGTCGAGGTGCGCGAGCTGACCGGAGGGCGTGGTGCCGAGGTCGTCCTGGACGTGGTCGGCATCGACGCGACGCTGGCGATGGCCGGGGAGATGCTCGCCTTCGAGGGGGATCTGACCCTCATCGGCCTGGCCGGCGGAGAGATCTCCTACTCGGCGATGACCCTGCCGTGGGGTGCGCGCATCGCGACGACCTACTGGGGCACCGCGGTCGAGCTGATGGAGGTCTTCGACCTGGCCCGCAGCGGCAAGATCAAGATCGAGACGGAAAGGCACACCCTCGAAGAGGCAGAGGCGGCCTACCGCCGACTCGGCGAGGGAGAGATCCGGGGTCGGGCCGTGGTCTGTCCCAACGGGTGAGCGTCGCGATCGCTAGGTCCCCAACTCGATTCGATCAAGCGGCTCGTACCGGGCACCTTCGGGAAGCAGCTCCGACCGGTAGAGAGTCACCGCCTCCGGTTCGAACTCGAGCGCGGGGCTGACCGGGAGCCGCAGTCCGCCGGCCTCGAAGCCACGGCCGGTGCGGGCTGCCGTCAGGTGAGCCCGGAACGGTCTACCCGCATGCCAGCCGATCGCCCGCCCGAGCGCAGCCGCGACCCCCGCCTGCAGCGCCGCGAGGTCGCCCCGGTCGTCGTGGATCTCCAAGGCCAGTGCCCGGGGCCGACGTCTAGGCAGCCAGATGGGGGCACCGAGCGAGAGGGCCGGCACCGGCAGTCCTGCGTCCGGTTCCGTCGCGTCGGCGACCGCGGTGGCGATCGCGGGGATGTCCGTGGCATCCCGGTCGCCGATGAAGGCCAGGGTGATGTGGATGTTCGAAGCCGGGACGGCCCTGAGCCCCGGGGTGAAACGAACCAGGTGCCGGGCCCACTCCGAGACGTCGGCCCGCACTTCGGCCGGAGGATCGGCCGCGACGAACAGGCGGGTTCGGGCCCGCGTGTCACTCCGCGGGCTCAACCGTCCATTCCAGGTCGAAGCGGTCGAGGTCGGACAGGAAATGCTCGGGGTCGAAGGCTTCGGCCGGCGCCAGGGCCCCGGTCGACGCGATCTCGCCACGGGCGGCGGCGATCGCCCCCTTGACGATCAGGGCCGCGGTCAGGCCGTAGACATCGGTGCCGGTCATCAGCCCTCGGCGCGTCTGGCCCGTCGAGGTGATCTCGCATCCGATCGCGAAGCGGGTCGCGGTCCGGCCTTCCGGGCCCGCGCCTTCCGGCATCAGCGAGATCAGCTTGCTGACCGCCTTCCTTGCCGGGGTGCGCATGACGACCCCCGTGGGGCGGGCGAGCAGCGGCATCAGCCCGGCGATCCGGGACGGCAGGATCGAGTCGGAGGTCATCGAGGTCTCGATCGAACGCACCCCGGTGTGGCGGGGGACGGTCACGTGCTCGCCGCTCGGGAAGCGCATCATCTGCTTACGGCCGAGCGGCGGGCCGAAATCGAAGTCCGGCCGGCTGACCTTCTGCGGCGCCGACCTGAGGGTGCCGTCCCGCCATTCGAGGTCACCGCCCTTGAACATCTCCAGGGACGACCGGGCGGTGCCGCGGCTGGGCTGGAAGGGAGAGTGATACGCGATCCGGATGCGGTCGATCGGATCGACGACGTCACGGGCGGTCAGGGCGACCAGCAGGTCAGCCGGGACATAGTCGTAGCCCATCGCGGGCAGCACGACGACACCGGCCTTTTCGGCCCTCCGCCCGTAGCCCTCGAAGGCGGTCAGCATGAAGGGCTGCTCACCGGTCGTATCCAGGTAATGGGTGCCGGCATCGACGGCGGCTGCGAGCACCGGTTCGCCGTGAAGCGAGAACGGGCCGGCGCAGGAGATCACGGCGCCACATCCGGCGAAGAGCTCACGCAGCCCGGAAGCATTCTCGATCCCGACGACCTCGATCCGGGGCATGCCCATAGCGTCGCCCGTCGGAGAGTCCCGGGGGACTATTCCCGATACCGCGACCGCCGCCGCCTCCAGCTTCTCGCGGTTGCGGCCGGCCAGTACGAACTCGAGCCCGTGGTGGGCCAGCTCCTCGGCAACCAGCCTGCCGGTGTAACCGCTGGCGCCGTAGACGGCGATCGGACCCATCATCTCTCCGGTGGTGATCATCTGGTGCCAGTCTTACGCACCGTGCCGACGGGCCGGACCGAGCCGGCTTTCGCGGGCCGGCCGGCCGATCCGCGGCAGGCCGGAGCAAAGACCGGAAGCCGGAGGCCGAAGCGGTGGGAATCGGGGACCACTATGAGCCCCGACCCCCACCGCTGCCGCCCCGGTGCGGGCCTCTAGCGGGACCGCTTGCCGACGGAAACCGCGGCCGATTTCCCGAGCACCTTGCCGGTCCTGTCCAGAGCCTCGACCTGGACCACCGCGCCGTACTTGTCGCCGACTGTGATCTCGGTCTCGAGGTTCTCCCACGGATGGGTCGCGACCTCGGTCAGGTTGCCTTCGTCCGGTCCGGCGAGAACCCGCCAGTTGGCGATGTTCGAGGCGCCGTTCCAGCTGGCCCATACGGTCATCCCTCCGGGCGTGCCGCCTTCCAGGAGCGGCTGGCTGGCGATCGCCGGACGCTGCCTCGGGATCCCGTGCCAGGGAGCCTTGTAGGCCCGGTACGAACTGATCGCCGAGTCCGGGAAGACGGCATCGAACGTGATGCTGCCGTCCTTGTCGAACTCGGTCATCTGCGGCGCGGACCCCCAGCCGATGAACATGCCGCCGTTTGAAAGCGGCTGTGCGTTCGCCTGAGAAGCGGAGACGACCTTGTCGGGATGGGTGTTGCGCCGGACCAGGGTCGCCTTGCGGGTCTTCTTGGTCTTGCCGCTGAGCCGCACGACCAGGCCGCTCGACTCCTCGTTCACCGTCGGCGCGAACCGTCCGGATCCGTTGTCGAACACCGAGATGTCGCCGTTCGGGAGCCGCAACGCGTCGTGCTGGTAGGCGAACGACGTGCCAGGGCCCATCTTGAAGTCACTGCGCCCCTTGCGACCGGAGCCCCGCAGCACCCACTTGATCTTGCCGGTGGCCCGGTCGATCCGGTAGACGCTGCTGGTCTTGCGGGCGGACACCAGGAACGAGTCGCCGTCAAGCTGGATCGAGTTGGTGTGGAAGTAGTCGAAGGAACTGGTGTCCTTCGGGACCTCCGCGGTGGTCGCGCCGACACTGACATTGCCGATCGCATGCCATTCGAAGATCACCGCACCCGTCTTGATGTCGATCTCCTGCACCACGTTGTCGACGAGATGACCGTTGACCGGCCCGCCGAACTTCTTCATGTTCCAGATCACCCCTCGGTACGAGAGCACCAATGCGGTGTTCCGCGGCGTGATCACGAACTCGTGGATGTCGGCCTTGTAGCCGTTGGCCGGCTCGAAACGAGCGATCCGGTTGTACTTGCGGTTGAGGATCTCGAAGAAGCCGATCTGTGAGTAACCGGTGATCGTCGAGGCGCCCTTCCAGTAGGTCAGCACCGGACGTTTGCGGTATTTCTGGGTGCGGAAGTTGTAGACGCCCTCACCCGTGCCGCCGTAGCTGGTCGGGCGGAACCAGGTGATCCGGCCCTGGCCGTCGGCGATCGTCAGACCGTCCGACTTGGGGGCGAAGAAGATCTTGCCGGGGGCGATCCCCGCGGTCTTCGTCTTCACTTGGAGGTTCGGCGGCTTCAGGCCGGGACGGGTGCGGAGCCCCCCGGTGACCGGTGGCGCCGGAGCGGGCTTGCCCGTCTCGTCGGACCCGTAGAAACGGCCGATACGGACCCAGAAGTTGCCGTTCTTGCCCATGCGGATGCGACGCTTGGTCTTCACTCTTACCAACTCGCCGCGCACGAACTTGCGCTTCGGGATGTAACTGACGCCGCGGCCGTCGGAGTGGGCCAGCCGGCGGCCGGTGTGGCGGCCGCTCTTGGATCCGGTGACGGTCACCGGGCCGAGGTTCTTCTTCTTGATTCCGCGGAAGCTGAACGTGGTCGCATCTGAGGCGACCGGGGTGCCGGGAAGCGGATAGACGCTGATTGCTCTCTTCGGCTTCGCGTGGGCCGGTGGGCTGATGGCGAGAACGCCTACCAAGGCGAGTGCGGATAAGAGTGCTATGACGATCCGGTTGCTACCGGACCCCGCGTTTGAGATGGACAGAGACACAGGGTGTTTCGGGTTTTGTTTGTTGATGTATTCCCTCCTTTGTTACTCAACAACGTCTTAAGTCGAAAGTTTCATACTTTGGGGAAACATATTTTTCCCGGCCGTTTCGGCTCCAGTTCAGGCCTTCTTGACAACGCTCGACTTGAGCTGCATCGGCCCGAATCCGTCCACTTTGCAGTCGATGTCATGGTCACCGACACCGGCGACGAGTCGGATGTTCTTGACCTTCGTCCCCGCCTTGATCGGCGCGGAACTCCCTTTTACCTTCAGGCTTTTCACGACGGTGACCGTGTCACCGTCGGCTAGTTCGTTGCCGACCGAGTCCCGGATTACCGGGCCGGAATCCTCGGCGATGTCTTTCCCGTCGGCCGGGGTCCATTCGTGGGCACACATCGAACAGACCTGGAATCCACCGAGCTCATAGGTGAATTCGCTGGCACATTCGGGACAGGCAGGGGCGTCGGCGGTCATGCCGGGACCCTATCCGGATCCGGTGTGGTTCAGTCTTCGCCGCGGGGGCCGATCAGCACCGGGCAGGAGGCGTTGCGGATAACTTCGGAGGAAGTCGACCCGAGCAGGATCCGGCGGATCGGACCGTAGCCGCGCGAACCGATGCAGAGCAGGTCGAGATCGTCCGCCGAGGCCAGTTGGAGTTCGCTCGCGGCGGGACCGTCGCGCTGCTCGGTCTCCGCGTCGATGCCTTCCGGGAGACGGGACGAGGCGTGGTCCAGAGCCTGGGTCGCCATCTTCCGGGATATGTCCTTCAGCTCCGTGAGGGCGTAGGCCGAGCCCCAATGCCCCCAGCCCTCGGCCAGCTCTCCGGCCACGGAGATCAACCTCAGCTTGCCGCCGTCGATCAGATCGACCGCGGCGTCCAAGGCCCGGTCGGACTCCGGTGAGCCGTCGACGGCGACCCCGATCCTTTCGAGTCCGTTCGTGCTTTCGGCATATCCGGCCGGGGCGAGCCCGACCGCGAACTGACTGCCCGACATGAGCTGACGCGCCTTGCGGCCGGCCCGGACCTTGCCCGGATCGGACCGGTGGCTCCCCAGCACGAGCAGGTCCCCTTCGACCCGCTCGGTCACCTCCTGCAACCCGTGGGTCGGGCTGGAACTGTCGGTCAGCTCGGGCTTTGCCTGGAACTCGTCGGCGGTGCGCTCCAGGCCGATGCGGGCGTCGGCGACCAGGTCGCTCCACGCATCGGCGGTCAAGGCCGGCACCAGGCCGCTGCCGACCGGGGTAGGCAGGACGAGCGCCGCGATCAGCTCCGCTCCCGTCCGGTCGGCGATCCTGCGGCCAAGGGTCAGGGCATCCCGGCCCCGGTCGCTCTCGTTGAAGCCGACCACAATCCGATCGAACACCTTGCCTCCTCATAAATCGAGGTGTGCGCAACCCCCGAAGCCCGGGGGCCGTCGTTTCGATACTTCAAGGTTTCGGAACGAAGTGCAAGCGACGACCTGTATTCGCTGAGGGCATCTCGGGTGAACACCTGGCCCGGGCGAACATGCCTTATTAGGCGCTATGCGCGCAAAAAGGCAGGTTTGAACCCGGGTGGAGCTGGTCGAGGCCCCGGCCGAGCGGGATCAGTCCCGGGTGAGCTTCTTGTAGGTGATGCGGTGGGGGCGGTCGGCTTCGGCGCCGAGGCGACGGCGGCGATCCTCTTCGTAGGCCTCGAGGTTGCCTTCGAACCAGACAACCTCGGAGTTGCCCTCGAAGGCGAGGATGTGGGTCGCGACCCGGTCCAGGAACCACCGGTCATGCGAGATCACCACGGCGCAGCCGGCGAAGCCGAGCAGGGCCTCTTCCAAGGCTCGCAGGGTATCGACGTCGAGGTCGTTGGTCGGCTCGTCGAGCAGCAGCAGGTTGCCGCCGGAGCGGAGCAGCTTCGCCAGGTGGACCCGGTTTCGCTCCCCTCCGGAGAGGACACCGACCTTGCGCTGCTGGTCGGAGCCCTTGAAGTTGAACCCGCCGACGTAGGCGCGGGAGTTCACCTTGTGGCTGCCGACCGAGATCGTGTCGTCGCCGTCGGAGATCTCCTCCCAGACCGACTTGTCGGGGCTGAGAGTGTCACGGGACTGGTCGACGTAGGCCAGCTTGACGGTCTCGCCGAGCCGGATCGCGCCGGAGTCAGGCTCTTCGTCGCCGACGATCATGCGGAAGAGGGTGGTCTTGCCGGCTCCGTTCGGACCGATCACGCCGACGATGCCCGCCGGCGGCAGCTTGAAGTCGAGATCCTCGAAAAGCAGCTTCTCGCCGAAGGCCTTCTTCAGGTGGTCGGCGTCGATCACGACGTTGCCGAGCCGCGGCCCGGCCGGGATGTGGATCTGGACCTGGTCCAGCTTCACGTTCTGCTCTTCGGCCAGCAGCTCTTCGTACCGGGCGAGACGAGCCTTCGACTTCTTGCGCCGACCCTTCGGGTTCTCGCGAACCCACTCGAGCTCGGCGGCGATCGTCTTCGCGCGGGCGGTCTCCTTGCGCTCCTCCTGGGAGAGGCGCTCCTGCTTCTGTTCCAGCCAGGAGGAGTAGTTGCCTTCGAACGGGATCCCGCGGCCGCGGTCCAGCTCGAGGATCCAGCCGGCGACGTTGTCGAGGAAGTACCGGTCGTGGGTCACGGCGACGACGGTGCCCTTGTACTCCTCCAGGTGACGTTCCAGCCAGGCGACCGACTCGGCGTCGAGGTGGTTGGTCGGCTCGTCCAGCAGCAGCAGGTCGGGTGCCTGGAGCAGCAGTCGACAGAGCGCGACGCGGCGGCGCTCGCCGCCGGAGAGCTTGGTCACGTCGGCGTCGCCGGGCGGAAGCCGCAGCGCGTCCATGGCGGTGTCCAGGGTCGTGTCCAGGTTCCAGGCGTCGGCGGCGTCGATCCGGGCCTGCAGCCGGCCGAACTCGTCCGCGGTCTCGTCGGAGTAGTTGGCGGCCAGCTCGTTGAACCGGTCGAGCAGGTCCTTGATCTCGCGGACCCCGTCCTCGACGTTGCCGCGCACGTCCTTGGTCTCGTCGAGCTGCGGCTCCTGCTCGAGCATGCCGACCGTCGCGCCCTCGCGCAGCCGGGCCTCGCCCCTGAACTCGGTGTCGACCCCGGCCATGATCCTCAGCAGCGAGGACTTGCCGGCCCCGTTGCTGCCGAGGATGCCGATCTTGGCTCCGGGCATGAAGTTCAACGAGATGTCGCTCAGGACCTCCTTGTTCGGAGGATGGACCCGAGAGACCTGGTACATGGTGAAGATGTAGTCCGCCATCGACCGCCACCATACCCGTCGCTCGGTCCCGGCTCACCCACGGAAGCCCGTCCGCCCGTCGGCCCGGTGGACGGAACCGGCCTTTTCACGCGCATTGTGCGCAAAATGGCCGGTCTGACCCCGTCCGGGAGGGCAATCTCGGGCCCTAGCCGCGCTTCCGGATCAGGGTCACGGTCCGGGTGACCTTCTGGGCCTTGCCGGCCTTCGGCTTGAAGTGGAAGATCGCCTTGACCTTGAGGCGCCCCTTCCGCTTCAGGAGCTTCTTCGCCTTTCGGGCGGGGGCCAGCTTCAGGTTGAGCTTCTTCGCCTTCCCGGCCTTCCGGGTGAGGGGACGGATGCCCTTGAAGCGCTTGCCGGCCGCCTTGCCGGTCACCCGGAGGGTTCCCGCGCCGGGCAGCGAGACGACCGCCCGCGCCGTCCCGGCGCGCCGCAGTTTCGAGATCCGGTTGACCTTCAGCTTCCCGACGGCCGGCTTCCCGCCGGTCACTGGCTTCCGCTCGACGATGCCCTCGTGGACCTCCTTGCTGCCGTCCGCCTTCTTGATGATCGTGAAGGAGTCGAGCAGATCGCCGACTTGCCCGGGCGAGTCCGCGAGATCGCCCTTCGCGGCGATGAACGACCGGTAGAAGATCCGGTCGCCGTCGATCCGGATCGGCTGGAACGTCGAGGTGTGCTGGTAGCCGGCGACCCGCGTCGCCCCGTTTTGGTTCCAGTTGTTCTCCTCGGCCGGGGAGAGCAGGTAGTACTTCGGTCCGGCGACCGAGACGACGAAGGTCGGCCCCGTCTGCACCCCTGGGGTCGATGTCTCCTTCGAGGTGAGGTGGCCGCGGGCGTAGACGTGATCGTGGCCCTGCAGCACGAGATCGACGTCGAGCTCCTCGATCACCGGGAGCAGGAACTGGCGCAGCAAGGCGTTGTCCCGCCCGATCGATCCGGAGAAGACCGGCTGATGGATGGAGACGATCGACCACTTGTTGGGGTTGTCCCGCAGGGCGTCCCGGAGAAACTCGATCTGGTCGAAGAGCGCGGTGCCGTTGCCGTCCAGGGCGATCAGGCGGACCCCCTGGTAATCGGTGTACCAGACCGTTGCGGCGGCATCGGCCGGACCGTTGCCCGGGTTGGCGAAATGCTCCCGGAACTGGATCTGGTCGCTGTCCCCGGACTTTTCGTGGTTGCCGGTGATCGGCATCGTGTTGATCCGCTCGGCGTGACCGGCGACGCCGTCGAACCACTGGGACCATTCGTGGTCGTTGGAGGAACGGTTGATCAGGTCACCCGCGTGGAGCGCCAGCTCGGCGTCCGGGGTGTGGGCGAAGGCCTGCTCGACGACCGGTCGCCAGGACACGTCCAGCCCGTTCTGCGCGTCCCCGAAGTACATGAGGTTCCACGGCTTGGTGGCATCCGTCCTTGCGGTCCGGAACTCCGTCCACTCGCTCCAGCCGGCTTCGCCGCCGACCCGGTAGCGGTAGGCGGTGTCCGGAACGAGGCCGGTGAACTCGACGGTGTGGTGGATCGAGCTGTAGGCCCAGTCCTCGAAGTTGACGGTTTCGCCCACCGTGCCGGTCACGGCGGTGGTGGCACCGCCCGCCGCCGGGACGATCTCGCCCCGGCCCGCGGTCGTGGCGGCGTCGGTCCGCCAGGTCACGAGCTGGGAGGTCGCCGGGGTGGCGGTCGGGTTGAGCACGATCCTCGAGGGAGTCGGCGACGGTTCGATGGGCGCCGCCGCGCCGGCGGTAGTCGCGAGGGCCAACCCGAGGCAGGCGAACGCGGTGAGGAGAGTCAGCGAGAGCTTTGAGATGAGGGGAAGCAAGGGGTTGGGATTCATGCTCCTGAGGCTGCCGGAGCGGAGTTGTTCGAATGTCAAAGCCTCGTTGCAAACTCGTTACAAACTCTCGCTGACTGAAGAATTCTTCAAGTTGTGAAATACTGAAGTTGTGGTTCCTCTTCATCAGGCCAAGGCCGAGCTCTTCCGGACTCTGGGACACCCGGTGCGTATCCGGGTGCTCGAACTGCTCCTGGACGGTCCGCGGCCAGTCCATGAGCTGCGAGGTGAGATCGAGGTCGAGCCTTCGAACCTCTCACAGCAGCTCGCGGTGCTCCGACGGTCCGGCCTGGTCGAGTCCACCCGGGAAGGGTCGACCGTGCTCTACACCATCAGTACCCCGGAGATCGCCGAGATGATGGCCGCCGCCCGGCGGGTTCTGGGCACCGTTCTCGCCGGCCAGCAGGAGTTGCTCGCCGAGCTCCGGACCTCCTGAGCCTCGCGCCGTGTCTGTGCGCCGCCAGAGGTGATTCGTGTCCTCGAAGTTGAGAGAGCTGCTTCCCCAACGCTCCGACTGGGAGGCGGTCCGTCGATCACCCCGCCGTGACCTGCTCGCGGGCGTCACCGTCGCCGTGGTCGCGCTTCCACTGGCGCTCGCCTTCGGCGTCGCATCCGGCCTCGGGGCCGAAGCCGGGATAGTCACGGCGGTCGTCGCGGGTGCCGTGGCGGCGATCTTCGGTGGTTCGAACCTTCAGGTCTCCGGTCCGACCGGTGCGATGACGGTTGTCCTGATCCCCGTCGTCCACCAGTTCGGCGCGAAGGGCGTCCTCATGGTCGGCCTGGTCGCGGGCTTCGTCCTGGTCGGGATGTCGCTGATCGGGCTGGGCAGGTACGTGCGGTTCCTGCCGATTCCCGTGATCGAAGGATTCACGGCGGGCATCGCGGTCGTCATCGCCCTGCAGCAGGTGCCGGCCGCGCTCGGGGTCGAGCCCGGCGATCAGGAGCGGGTCTGGGCGCTCGCCGGTGAGGCGGTCGGCGACTACCTCGCCGACCCCGCCCTCGTCGCGCCACTGTTCGCGCTGGGCGTCGCCGGTTTGATCCTCGTCGGCAGCCGTTGGAAGCCCGAATGGCCCGTCTCGCTGATGACGGTGGTGCTCGCGACCGTACTTTCCCGATTCGTCGTCGACGGCCTCGACCCGATCGGCACACTGCCGTCCGGCATCCCCGCGCCGTCGCTGGGCTTCCTGGACTTCGGCGCGGTCCCCTCGCTGGCGACGGCGATCCTGGCCGTGGCCGCGCTGGCGGCGCTGGAGAGCCTGCTTTCGGCGGCAGTGGCCGACGCGATGAGCGTCAACGAACAGCATGATCCCGACCGGGAGCTCTTCGGGCAGGGTCTCGCCAACATCGCCTCGCCGATCTTCGGCGGCATCCCGGCCACGGCGGCGATAGCCCGGACCGCCGTCAACGTCCGGGCAGGCGCGTCCTCGAAGCTGGCTTCGTTCTCCCATGCGGTCGTTCTGCTGCTGATCATCCTGGTCGCGTCCTCGCTCGTCTCCGACATTCCCCTGGCCGCGCTCGCCGGCGTCCTGTTCGCGACCACGATCCGCATGGTCGAGGTCGGTTCGCTCCGGGCGCTGCTTCGCTCCACCCGGGGAGACGCGGCGGTTCTCCTCTTGACCTTCTTCATCACCGTCGCCTTCGACCTGGTCGCGGCGGTGGTCGTCGGGCTCGGGGTGGCGATCGTGATCGCACTGCGAT
>JBEBXB010000023.1:0-15228 GCA_040391885.1 Conexibacter woesei
TCCTCGCGGCCCTGGGCGACGCCGACGACCCGGAATCGATGCGTTCGAAGACGGTCGTGATGCGGACCTCCGATCACGGAGAGATGGGCATGTCCCACGGCGGCATGAGGCAGAAGATGTTCAACGCCTACGAGGAGTCGCTCAACGTGCCGTTGATCATCTCCAACCCGGTTCTCTTCCCGGAAGGCCGCGAAAGCGGTGCGCCGGCGTCGCTCTGCGACCTGCTGCCGACCATGGCCGACCTCGCTGGGATCGACATCGGTGGCGATGGGGTGCGGGGTCGCAGCCTCGGCCCTGTCCTGCGGGGGGAGAGCGAATCGGTCCAGGAAGGGACGCTCTTCACCTTCGACGATCACCAGTCCGGCAGCGCGTATCGGGACGTGGCCCCGCGGCCCAACCGGATCCGCGCCTGGCGAACCCCGACGTCCACCTACGCCGAGTACGTCGATCCGGACGGGGGGACGGCCACCGAGTACGAGCTGTACGACATGACCCGGGACCCGCTCCAGGCGATCAACCTGGTCGACCGCGACACCGGTGAGGCGAAGGACCCCGGTGACGAGGAGTTGCTCGAACGAATGCGGAAGGAGCTGCGGGCCGAGTCGGACCGATGCGGGGTCAGCTGATCGACCCCGCGCCGGTCTCGACCGGCTCGAGGTGCCCGCCGGCCAGGTGAAGGTGGCGGTCCGCGTGCGCCAGCGGCGTCTCGTCGTGGCTCACGATCACAGTTGCCAGGCCCCGCCGCTGCGTCTGCTGCGCGATGAGCGCGCAGATCTGGGTGGAGAGGTCCTGATCGAGCGACGCGGTCGGTTCGTCGGCGAGCAGAACCGAAGGCCCGGCCATCAGGGCCCGGGCGATGCCGACGCGTTGACGCTCTCCGCCCGACATCTTTCCCGGCAGCTGGTGGCGGCGCTCGCTCAGCCCGACCTCGGTCAGCAACGATTCCGCCCGGCGCCGAACCTCGGACCGCTTCTCGCGGTTGATGTGGCCGACGATCTCGAGCTGTTCGATCGCGGTCAACGCCGGCAGCAGGTTCGCGGCCTGGTAGACGATCGCGATGTCGCGGCGGCGAAGCGAGGTTCGCCGCCGCTCCGAAAGCGAGGACGTCGGTTCTCCGTTGATCAGGACATCGCCCGAGTCGGGCCGCCGCAGGAGACCGGCCGCGGCCAGCAGGGTGGACTTGCCGGATCCGGAGCCACCCGTCACGACCAGGATCTCCCCGGCCCCCACGTCGAGGCTGACGTTGTCGAGCAGGGTTCGGGTGTCGTCTCCGTCGGGGACGGTCACCAGGAGATCCCGCAGGCCGAGCGGAGCCGGCCGCGAGGAGGGAGCGTCGGGCCTCGCGCTCACTGTTCCACCCCGAGCGCGATGGCGGGCTCCACCCGGGCGATTCGGCGGAACGCGAAGAGCGAACCGATCACGCCGGTTACCACGAGCAGCCCGGCGCTGGAGAGCACGCCCGGGAGCGACAGCTCGATCGGGACGTCGCCACGGCTGAGGACCGCGATGATCCCCGCGCCAGTGAGCGCTCCGGCGGCGCTCGAGAGGACCACCACGACGGTGATCTGGCCGATGCCGTCCCGCAGGACATATGAGCTGGAGGCGCCCATCGCCTTGAGAAGCCCGATCTGCCGGGTCCGCTGGACGGTGAGGACGGTGAAGAACGCGCCGACGATCAACGCGGAGATCACGAGCAGGAATCCGCGGATCAAGGTCATGGTCGCGGTCTCGGCCGAGTACCCGGGGGAGCCGCTGTAGGAGCCTTCTTTGGTCAAGGTCTCGGTGCCGGCCCGACGGTCCGCCGCGGCGATGTCGAAGTCGGATGGCAGGCGCAGCGCGATCGCCGAGAAGCGGCCCTTCGCATCGTCGCCGTAGAGCGCCCGCTGCCAGATCGAAAGATCCGTGTAGGCGATCGGGACGTGTCCGTAGGTCCCGCCGAAGGTGAACCCGATGACCGGCAGGCTGGTGCCGGCCCCGTCGATCCGGTAGCGGTCACCGATCTCGACGCCGTCCTCCTCGAGCTCATGGGAGAGCACCAGACCTTCCAGTCCGCCCTCGGCGTCGGTCTCACCGGAAGGCGGTTCGCGGTGGGCCTCGCTGAACAGGAAGCTGTCGACCTCGACCCCGAACAGGGCCAGGTCGATGCTGGGGCCGCCGCTCTCGGAGGCCGCGTTGACGAAGGAGACGCCGATCGGAGTCGACTGGACGCCCGGCTCCTCGCGCCAGTCGTCGAGCGCCTGACGGTCGAGGGTGGACCGGCTGAAGGTGGCTTCGGAGTGCGGCGCGAAGGCGATGTTGGTGAGCGGCAGCGCTCGCAGCCCGGAGATGCCGTCAGTGACCAGACCGTTGGCAAGGCCCGTCAGCACGGTCGAGAGCGTGGCCACCAGGAGGACGACGAGTCCGACGAGGACGAACCGGCGCCACGTCCGGCGCAGTTCGCGCAAAGCGAGGAACATTGGGCCCGAGTCTAGTGAGGAACTCAGTCCGGAAGTGTGGGGACGGACACGCCGGCATCGGAGTCGATCAAGGAGGCGCGGCGGATCGAATCGGAGCCGAACCGTTTGCGGACGTCGTCCAGTGCCGTATCGAGCGCTTCCGCATCCCGCGTGCGGACCGCACTGCCGACCGGATCCGCGGATTCTTCTTCGAGGGGAAGGGCGAGCTGGACGGCTCCCGCATCGTCGAGATTCTCCAAGGAGACGCCGACGAGGGTGAGGCCTCGGTCCTCGATCTCCTGGCGGGCCGACGCGAGGAGGTTCCGGACGGCGGCCAGCACGGCGTCGGTGCGGTCGGTCGGGAAGTCGAGGGTGCGGGACCGCGACGCCCGGGAGAAGTCCCCGAAGCGGAGGCCGATCGCGACGGTGCGGCAGGATCGCCCCGATTCACGCAGGCGGCCACAGACGCGGTCGGTCAGGGCGGCGCCGAGCGATTCGACCTCGGCCGGGGTGCGTGAAGCCCGGGGAAAGGCGGACTGGGCGCCGATCGATTGACGCCGTTCACGCGGGGCGACGGTCCTCGGGTCGCGATTGTTGGCCAGGTCCAGGAGCCGTAGGCCGGCTGACTGTCCGAGCAAGGCGGTCAGGGTGGCCTCACGGGCACGGGCGATGTCGCCGACCCGGAAGATCCCGGCCGACTCGAGCTTCTCCGCGGTCACCTTGCCGACCCCCCAAAGCTTGCGGATCGGCAGCGGATGGAGGAAGGCCTCTTCCTTCTCTTCGGGCACCACCAGCAGGCCGTCGGGCTTTGATTCACCGGAGGCCACCTTGGCAAGGAACTTGGTCCGGGCCACCCCGACCGAGATCTTCAGGCCGACCCTCTCCTGCACCTCACGACGGAGGGTTGCTGCGATCCGGGGCGGGGTGCCGCTGATGTGCTCGAGGCCGCGCACATCGAGAAAGGCCTCGTCGATCGAGAGCGCCTCGACCACCGGTGCCGTCTCGGCGAAGATCTCATAGACCCGTGCCGAAGCCTCGGAATACGCCGCCATCCGTGGAGGGACCGCGATCACCTCAGGGCAGATCCGCTTCGCCTCCGCGCCGTTCATGGTCGTGTAGATGCCCCGGGCTTTCGCCTCATAGCTGCAGGCGAGCACGACCCCGGTCCCGACGACCACCGGCCGGCCGCGCAGATTGGCATCGTCGCGTTGCTCGACAGAGGCGTAGAACGCGTCGAGGTCGGCGTGGAGGATCGACGGTTCGTTGCTCACGAACCCATGTTCGCATCAAGTGGGGACGGAACGGGGACAGCCGCCCCGCCCGCGAGGTTGCGACGGCCGGTCCGGCCCGCCACCATCAGAGCAGGCCGCCGATCGACCGGCCAGCGGCGACGGCGAGAAGGCCCGCCACGAGGCTGAACCCGATGTTCGCCATCAGCGCAAGGGGTCGTCCCCGGCCACCGAGCCTGGCCGAATCCAACATCCAGGTGGAGAAGGTGGTGTACGAGCCGATCGCGGCGGTGCCGGCCATCAGGCCGTGGTCGTGGCTGAGGGCGAGGCCGGTGACCAGCCCGAGGGCGAGCGATCCGGTGAGGTTCACGACCAGGATCCCGAATGGGAACCCTCGACCGAACCGTGCGGAGACGGATCGGTCTACGAGGTGACGCAGCACCGCACCGGCACCGCCGAGCAGGACCACGCCCGTCCAGATCAGGGGACTCACGTCCGGGTCCTTTCCCGCCGGAGGAGGTACGTCGCCAACCAGACCGCGGTGAGTCCGGCGGCGACGCTGCCCGAGACGTAGCCGGAAGCCAGGTCGAAACGGCCGGCATCGATCATCCGGAGAAGCTCGACTTGCATCGTCGCGAAGGTGGTCAGGCCCCCGCACAGCCCCGTTTCCAGCAGTGCCCGCCGGTGGGCGCGACCTGGCGGCCCCTGCGTCGCTCGGGACACGAACCAGCCGAGCATGAAGGCCCCGACGACATTGACCAGGAAGGTGGGCCAGGGCCAGGTGGCGGGATCGTTGGGCATCCAATCGGCCAGCGTCGCCCGGATCAGCGTGCCGATCGCCCCGCCGGCGAAGACCGCCAAGAGCAACCGGGGATCGCGGCTTCTATGAGGTTCCGGTCCGGCGGGTGGTGGTTGAGGCATGGATTCCTTTCGCGAGAGTTCGCTTGGCGAAAAGAAGCCATCAGCCATCCGTGTGGCGGTTCGGGAGAGAAACGCTCTCCGCGCCAGAGCCTCATCTGGTCGATGAAGGGTACCGGACGGTGCCCTATCCAAACGCGGAAACCGCGGCTACTATCGAAAGGTGGCTGAGATCGCGGTTCATCCGGGTGATCGTGAAGTGCCCGTCGCCAGCGGCGTCGGACCTCCAAGCGGCGAACCACCGGCAGTCGAACGTCCGGACTTCGAGATCGTCCCGCTCAAGGGCCTGCCGATCGTGGCCCTCGTCTTTGTTTCCCTCGTCGTGGCCATCGCCGTCGACAAGCTGTGGCCACTCGTCTTCATGCATGTCGCCTTCGGGGCCGCCTGGACGATCATCGATCTCTTCCTCGGGTTCGTCCTCGGTCCGATCATGGGCAAGATGTCGGTTCCGGCCCGGATCGAGTTCACGACCCGGCTGATGCCGAAGATGCTCCTGCTCATGCCGACGGTGGTCACCGTGACGCTCGCCGCCGGGTGGCAGCTCGGGGTGCACATGGGAACGGTGGACAGCGCCTACTACAACCACGGCTGGGTGGTCGCCAGTTACATCGTGGTCGGGATCATGGCGATCATCGCCCTCGGCTTGCTGGAGCCGGCCAACGTCGCTGTGCTGGCCGAGCTGAAGAAGCGACGGCCGAAGCCGGCGGTGATCGAGAAGCTGATGAAGCGGTTCATCTACACGGCGGGGATCATCGGGGCGATGCAGGTCGCGACCCTGGTGATCATGACCAAGCTGGCGTCGGGATGAGCGGATCCGTCCCCGCATCCGACGGCGACGGCGCCGGGCCCACCGTGCCGGTGGGAGAGCGGTTGCCGGGGGATGACCTGCCGCCGGTCACGGCGATCGGGATGACGTCGCTTGCCCTGATCGTGATCGGCGGCATCTACCTTGCCTCGCATCTGCCGAACGAGGTGCCGCTTGCTCCCGCGGTCATCCTGCTCGTGCTCTCCGCGCTGCTGCTCTTCGGAAACCTGTTCGCGCTCAGCCGGGTCGAGGATTTCAACCGGGAAAGGTTCTTCCAGGTCGGCAAGTGGGCGCTCCTCGCCTACGGGATCACCGCTGGATTGATCGAGTACGCCTTCCTCCGCAACGGCCTCAGCGGAGGCCCGCTGGTCGTGCTCACCCTCTCGATCGTGATCTACGCGGTCCACGTGCCGATGCTGATCGCCTTCACCGTCGCCCGCTACGACTGAACAGGGGGTCATCTAGGATCTCTCGCGTGGAAGGGACCACGGGACGAAAGAGTTGGGAGCGGTTCGTCGCGATCGGGGACAGCCAGACCGAAGGGGTGGGTGACCCGACCGGCAGGGGCGGTCTCGAACGCGGCTGGGCCGACCGGTTCGCCGAGAGCCTCGCGGCCCGCCAGGGTGGCCTGCTCTACGCCAACCTCGCCATCCGCGGCCGGCTGATCGCCCAGGTCGACGAGCAGCAGATGGAACCGGCCCTGGCCATGGAGCCGGACCTGGTCAGCCTGGTGGCCGGCCTCAACGACGTGATCCGTCCCGGCTGCGACGTCGATGTCGTCCTGGACCGGTTCGAGCGGATGCAGGGACGCCTCGTGGCGACGGGGGCGACCGTACTCTCCATCACCTATCCGGACCCGGCTGGGATGATGCCGGTCGGCAAGTATCTCGTCGAGCGTTTCGCCGCCTTCAATCAGGGTCTGCGCGAGATCGCGGGACGTCACGGCACCCTGCTGCTAGATGTCGAGCCGGTATCGGCGGCGACCGACGGCCGGCTCTGGTGCGCGGACCGTCTCCACCTCAACTCCTTCGGGCACGAGCGGCTGGCGGCCGGGATGACGGCGCTGATCGACCCCGACGCCGACCCTGTCGCCTGGCTGGGGGAACTGCCACCGGCGCCGCCCCCGGGTTCGCTCCGCCGGGCCGCGACCGAACTGCGGTGGGCCAGTGCCTTCCTCGCCCCCTGGGTGTGGCGTCGGGTCCGGGGACGGTCCTCCGGAGACGGCCGGGTGGCCCGCCGGCCGATGCTCCAGCCGATCAGCCCGGCAGATTGAAGACGCGGCGGGCGTTGCCGTCCAGGTAGAGATCCTGGGTCTCGTCGTCGAGATCGAACGAGTCCAGCCCTTCCAGCGCGGCCTCGTGGGAGATCATCGGGAAGTTGGTGCCGAACATGACCTTGCGTCGCCCCGACCGCGACTTCATGTAGCCGACCAGTTCGTCCGGGAACCGCTTCGGGACGTAGGCGGAAGTGTCGATGTAGACGTTCTCGTGCTTGCGGCAGAGGGCGATCATCTCCTCTGTCCACGGATAGCCGATGTGTCCGCCGACGATCACCAGCTCGGGAAAGTCGAGTGCGACTTGATCGACGTACGGAATCGGACGACCGGTCTCGGACGGCATCAGCGGGCCGGTATGGCCCACCTGGGTGCAGAAGGGGACGCCGAGATCGACGCAGGCGGCGTACAGCGGGTAGTACCGGCGGTCGGTCGGCGGTGCCTCCCACAGCCAGGGGACGACCCGCAGGCCCTTGAAGCCGAGGTCCTCGACGCAGCGTCGCAGCTCGCGCACCGCTTCCATGGGCCTGGCGAGGTTGACCGTCGCGAGGCCGGCGAAGCGGTCGGGGTGCTCCGCGACCCAGCCGGCGACCTCCTCGTTGCTGATCAGAGATCCGGTGGGGGAGTGCCAGGCGGAGAGGAGACCGAACTCGACGCCACCGGCATCGAGCGAGGCGACCGAGGCCGCGATCGGGATCTCCTCGGTCGGTTTCTCCATGCCGGTCCACCGCCGCAGCGAGGCGAGCATGTCGTGGGACATGAATCGGGCGGTGGGGTGCTGCATCCAGACGTCGACGGTCATTGCGATCCCTCCGGGGCGGCCGTTTGGGGGCCTCCGGCGGCGAGCAGCCCGGCCCAGGCGGCTCGGCCCATGCGGTCGGCGTAGGCAGTCGGTAGGCCGCGCAGGCGGCCGCCGAGCCAGTGCTTCGCCAGCTCCTGGCTGGGAGCGAAGACGAGCGCGTGCATCACGTTGAAGGAAAGCGAGGGGAGCTGCTCGGCAACGGCGTCGGACCGGAGCCAGGTGCGGGTCGCGTTGAAGTAGTCCGCGTTGGCGGCCGAGAGTCGATCCCGGCCGGGTCCGGCCATGACCGCGTTGCGGTTTCGGGCCACCAGCTTCGCCCGCTCCGGGTCTTCTTCCGTCCACCGGAGGTGCAGTGCGATCAACTCCTTGACGCAGCGCTCGGGGTCGTCGGAGTGGCGCTCGAAGATGTCGATCGTGAGCCGTTGATACCCCTCCAGGGCGGCGATCACCTCTTCCACCGGGAGGTCGGATTCCGGTTCGGTCTCGGTGGGCTGGCCCATGGCCCGGAGTATCGCACCCGCCGGTGGCGAGTCGGGCTTCAGACGCCGGTCAGGGCCGGCAGCCGGCCCGACTTGATCGCCTTGAGCAGCAGCTCGTGATCCCGCTCGCTCCGGTCGGCATATTCGCGTGAAAACTGGGCGATCGCGCCTTCGAACTTGTCACCCTTCCCGAGGTATGACGCGATCGCGACGCGGTCCCCGCTGCGGGCGTGAGCCAGAGCAAGGGCTGCGCCGCAGGCACCCAGGTAGTCCTCGAAGCCTTGGTCCGTAAGGTCGTCGATGTCGGCAGAGAGCTTCCAGTCCCAGAGCTGGCGGACATAGAAGTCCCGGGTGATCCCGTCGACCTTGTCGTTGCGGAACCAGCCGAGGAACAGATCGCTCGCCGACTGGGTGAGCCGCTGCCCCTCGACCACCCGTCGGCCCTGGAGCTCGTACTGGCTGGCCCCGGCCCAGGGCGCGAGCACCGAGGCGGTCGCCTCCTTGACCTGGAGGACCAACGGGTCCTTGCGCCGCCCGGAGGTGAAGAGCAGCACCCACGCCCGGGTGCCCACGCTGCCCACGCCGACCACCTTGCGGGCCATGTGGACGAACTCGAAATGCCGAAAGAGGTGCTGCCTGTCGTCCGAGAGCGTCGTTGCGTACTGATCGATCAGTTCGTGGACCATCTCCGCCCAGTACTGGGAGCCGGCTTCATCGACGAGCTCCTCGGCCGGCGTGATCAGCGGCGGCCGGCTGACGAACCTGACCTTGCCGTCGACGGTCTCGGTCAGCTTCCTCAGGGCACGGGCGCTGTTCTTCCGGGTCGCCTTCCGGGCCACGCGGCCCAGCTGGTCGCCGCTTTCCCGCCGTTCGGCCTGGACCCGGGCCAGCAGGTCCTCGATGTCGAGACGGCTGTACCAGACGTCGATGAAGCTGCTCTCGGCCGCGCGGCGCATCGTCTGGCGGTACATCCGCACTGCGGTCTGGACCAGGGAGGAGGCCGTTTCCGCGTCCGCGCCCCTTTCCCGGGCCGCTATCTCGGTCGAGGCCGCCATCCGCTTCACGTCCCATTCCCACGGTGCCGGCAGGGTTTCATCGAAGTCGTTCAGGTCGAAGACCAGCCGGCGATCCGGGGAAGCGAAGCCGCCGAAGTTCGAGATGTGAGCGTCGCCGCAGGCCTGCACGCGGATCCGTGAGTCGGGTGTGGCAGCGAGGTCAGACGCCATCACCGCGGCGGCGCCACGGAAGAAGGCGAAGGGAGAGGCGGACATCCGGCCGTACCGGATCGGAAGTAGTTCCTGGACCCTCGGTTCCGCCTGCCGCTCGAGGATGGCGAGAGGGTCTCGGTCGGCCGCCGGCTTCCACCCGGCGTGCGACGACCTCGGCGTCCGTTTGCGGGCTTCGCGTCCGCGGTCGGTCGAGCCGCCGTGGTCGTCGCGGCTGCCCATCAGGCCGCTTCTTTGTCCACCAGCAGGCTGCGAAAGTGGTTCTCGTCCAGGCTGGCGGGCTCGGTCGATTCGATGAACTCGCGGAGCAGCTTCGCGAACCGCACCGGTTCGCTGTTGAACGGGAAGTGCCCCGCTCCCTCGAAGATCTCCAGCCGGCTCCCGGGCATCAGTTCGTGGGCGATCCGGGCGTGCTCGACCGGGATGATCCGGTCCTGATCGCCCCACACGATCAAGGAGGGGATGTCGCTGGTCAGGTACAGCCGATCCCGGGCCGAGACCCGCTGGCCGGAAGGGTTGATCACCGAGCGGACCGTGTCGAGGAAGGCGCGTCTGGCGTCGGCACGGGTGAGGGAGGCGAAGCCCTGGGCCACGCCGTCGAGATCGGCATTCGGGTTGAGCCCGACCTTGGCCAGGCCTCGCCGCAGCCCGAATAGCACGTCGTGGAGGGCGGGGGTGAAGAGCAGCGGCAGCACGAATTCGGAACCGGGCAGGGCGGCCGCCCTCAATGCGGGGCTGACCTCCTTCCCGATCCCGCCGCTGTCGACGAGCACCAGCCGGGCCACCCGTTGCGGGAACTGGTAGCCGAACTGCATCGCGATCCCACCCCCGAGGGAGTGCCCGACGACGGTTGCCTTGGGGATGTCGAGCGCCACCAGCAGGTCCCGGACGCCACTCGCGTAGCCACCGATCGAGTAGTCCCCCTGAGGCTTGGCGGAGCGGCCATGGCCGAGCAGATCCGGGGCGATGACGGTGTAGTTCTCCGCCAGGTGCGGGGTCACCGCCTTCCAGGTGCTGGAGCTCGAGGTGATGCCGTGAAGCAGCAGGATCGGCGGTCCTTCGCCCAGCATGTGAAAGGTGACCGGCTGGCCGTGGATTTCGATTGTTTCGCGATCAGCCATCGAAGCAGTCTGTCAGTCGGGACGGGCGGCGGGCCGGATGGAGGCCGCGACCTTCTGTGGCCTCACCCTTTGGTCACCGGGGTATCGGGCGACGATCCGCAGGGGCCGGGCGCGCGCCGGCAGGGCGATTTTGACCTTCAGGACAGGTGCGGTCCCGACGTTGACGCGGACCGGGATGACCTGACGTCGGCCGCTGGCCAATCTCACCCGGACCCTGACCCGCACGGCCAGGCCGGCCAACGGATTGATCGTCATCCGGGAGGTGAGCGTGGACCGGCGCCAGGTGACTCGACGGATCTTCAACCTGGTGCGGGCGCGCTTGGTCTTGCCGGATCGTGGTCCCCCGGCGGCCGGTCGGAGGGCAACCGGCCCGGCCGGCCCCGTCGGCCCCGTCGGCCCGGTGGCTCCGGTCGGACCGACATCGGGGGTGGGGCCACCCAGCGATGCCAGATGCTCATGCAAGGCGGTACCGAAGGGAGGCTCCGGAGTTCCCTCGTGATCGCTGACCAGCGCGAAGTTCGAGCAGCCTTGCTCCGGCAGGACCCACCACGCCCAGGCGAGATAGCCGATGGAGTACCGGTCTGCCCACTTCATGAACGTCTTCATGTGGCTCGCATCGCCCCCCGACTTCGCATCGCAGTCGTTCTGACCGAACTCGGTCGTGATCACCGGCACCTGCCATCGCAGCGTGGCGACCTCGTTGATCCAGCACTCACGGTCCTTCTGGCCGTTGCAGCGCTGGTCGGGATAGTTGTGGAACCCCGCCACCAGCTGCGAGTCGCTCGGTCGGGCCTCCTGCCAGCCGCGCAGGTCGTTGCCGTAGTCGAGGCCACTGAGGATGACCGGCTGATTGGCGCCTTCCGCACGGATCGCGGCGACCAGGGAGCCCATGCCGGCGGCGACGTACGTGGCCCCGGAGTGGGAGCGGGCCAGATCGTTCTCGACCGGGGCGCTGCAGCCGCCCTTCGCCCAGCAGGACCAGGAAAGCTCGAAGGCCCAGGAACCGGAGGTCGGATTCCACCTCGAGTGCGGTTCGTTGAAAGCGTCGAACATGACCGACAGGTCGTCCTTGAAACGAGAAGCGACGGAACTCCAGAAAGCGACGGAGCGGCCGTCCGGCACGGGGCGGAGCCCTCCGTCGCCGACATCGCCGCCGGGAATCCCCGGCGGGTCGATGCCGGCGGGATCGGTCCAGTGGAGGTCCAGGATCACCACGATGCCGGCGCGGTTCATCGCCGCCGTGAACGCAGCGACGGCGTCGCGGTAGCCCTCCGCGGTCAGCTCGGGATGGCCGTTGGTCGTGTCCGGCAATCCGTTCTCGCCAAGCCAGCATTCCTGGTTCAGGGGAACCCTGACGGCGTTGATCCCCCAGGCGGTCATCGCCGCAGCGGTGGCAGCGGCTTCATCCGGCGCCCCGCCACGGTCGGCGTATCCCCAGCCCTGCTTGCAGGCGTACTCAAAGCTCGGCCAGTTGACCCCTCGCGGGATGAATTGGGCTCCGGTCCTGCCATCGACCAGTTGATTCCCGATCACTGTCGGCCGGACCGCCGTTCGGGCCGAGGCATCCCGCGCGGTCGATCCGGACGCGACCGCCGGGGAGGCCGCGAATAGGGCAGAGGCCGCGAGCAGCGCCACGAAAACCAGGCGGAATGTCCTGACCGGATGAGGCACCGCGCCATCCTACCCATCCCCAAACGCCTGACGGACGGTTATCCTTGCCCCGCATGCCCCCTCTCGGAAACCAGGATGGACGACGACCCCGGCTCTAGTCCCGGGCGCGCCCTGACCACCAGTCGGGGAGCGCTCTCCAAGTGATCGAGCTTCTGCTCCTGTTGGTCTCGCTGGTGTTGATCCTGGCCTGTGGCACCTTCGTCGCGGCCGAGTTCTCCTTCGTCACCGTGGACCGCTCCTCGGTCGACCGCGACGCCCAGGCCGGTGACCGCCGCGCCGAAGGGGTGAAGTCCGCCCTCGGTCGTCTCTCGACCCATCTCTCGGCCGCCCAGGTCGGGATAACGGTGACCAACCTGATCATCGGCTTCCTGGCCGAGCCTTCCATCTCCCGCCTGATCGACGGCCCGTTGGAGTCGCTGGGGGTGAGTCCCGGTGCCGTTACCGGGATCGCCGTCGCGATCGCCTTCATCCTCGCCAACGGCATGACCATGGTCTTCGGCGAGCTCGTGCCGAAGAACCTGGCCATCGCCCGGCCGCTCGCCACCGCGAAGGCGGTCCAGGGATTCCAGCGCGGTTTCACCGGGGTGATCGAACCCCTGGTCAGGGCGACCAACGGGATCGCCAACTCGATCCTGAAGCGCATGGGCGTTGAGCCGCAGGAAGAGCTCGCTTCGGCCCGTTCCCCGGAAGAGCTCGGTTCACTGGTCCGGCGTTCCGCCGACCAGGGGACCCTGGCCGGGCCCACCGCCGACCTGTTGGAGAAGTCGCTCGAGTTCGGGGAGCATCGCGCGGACGACGCCATGACCCCCCGGGTCAAGGTGACCACCATCGCCCCCGACCTGCCGGTCATGGCGGTCGTCGAGGCCGCCCGTCGCAGCGGCCGATCGCGATTTCCGGTGGTTGCCGAGGGTTCGGAGATGGTGGAGGGCGTCGTCCATGTCAAGCACGCCGTCGGAGTCCCGTACGAAGATCGCGAATCGGTCACGGTTCGCGAGGTCATGGTCGACCCGGTCCTGGTGCCGTCCACGATGGAGCTCGACCCGCTGTTGTCCGAGCTGCGCAAGACGGGGCTCCAGTTCGCGGTCGTCGTCGACGAGTTCGGCAGCTTCGACGGGATCGTCACCCTCGAGGACCTGATCGAGGAGATAGTCGGCGAGGTCCGCGACGAGCACGATCACCAGGAGGATCCGGTCCGGGAGATCGGAGACGGAATCTGGGGGATCTCGGGACTGTTGCGGCCGGACGAGATCGACGACCAGACGGGCGTGATCCTGCCGGAGAACGAGGATTACGAGACGGTCGCCGGGTTGATCGGCTTCGAGTTGGGGCGAGTCCCCGGTCGCGGCGACGTGGTCACGGTCGAGGCGACGGACAAGGACCACCACAGGCTCCTGGCCGAGCTGACCGTCCTGCGGATGGACGGTCTGCGGGTCGACCGGGTCCGCCTGGAGCGGATCGTCCCCGATCCCGGGGAAGGGGACGAGCGGTGAGCGCCGCAACCGCCCTCGGCATATCCGCCCTGCTCCTGATCGGCAACGCCTTCTTCGTCGGCGCGGAGTTCGCCCTCATCTCCGCACGGCGCTCGGTGGTGGAGCCCCGGGCCGAGGAGGGCGGCCGCCGCGCCCGGGTCACGCTCTACGCGATGGAGAACGTGTCGCTGATGATGGCCGGGGCACAGCTCGGGATCACCCTCTGCACGCTCGGTCTCGGCGCCCTCGCCGAGCCGGCAATCGCCCACTCGCTGGAGGAGCCCTTCCGCTCCCTCGGCGTTCCCGGCGGAGCGATCCACCCGGTCGCCCTGGCCATCGCCCTCCTACTGGTGGGTGGGCTCCACGTGATACTCGGGGAGATGGTCCCGAAGAACCTCGCACTCGCCGGTCCCGACCGCTCCGCCCTGATGCTGGCACCGCCGCTGACGCTGGTCGTCCGGGTGCTCCATCCCGTGATCTGGCTGCTCAACTGGATCGCCAACTTCGTGATCCGGCTTCTCGGGGTCACGCCCCGCAACGAGGTCGCGTCGGCGTTCACCCGGGACGAAGTCGCCGGCCTGGTCGAGGAATCCCGTCGCGAAGGCATGCTCGACTCCCACGAGAGCAGCCTCCTGACCGGGGCTCTGGCCTTCGACGAGCGTGACGCGGGGACCATCCTGCTGCCGCTCGACGAAGTCGTGATGCTGCCGATCACCGCCACACCCGCCGAAGTCGAGGCCGCCGCCGGCCGTACCGGCTTCTCCCGTTTCCCGATCACTCGGGGCGGTCAGATGATCGGCTACCTGCACCTCAAGGACGCGCTCGAAGTCAAGGACAAGCACCGCAACCGACCGATCGCCGAAGCGTGGGTGCGGCCGCTCCCGACCGTTCGCCGGACCGACGGGATCCGCTCCGCCCTGGAGACGATGCAGACCTCGGGCTCGCATCTCGCGCGGGTGATCGACCCCGACCAGCGGACAGTCGGCGTTATCGCCCTCGAGGACGTGCTCGAAGAGCTGATCGGCGAAGTCCGCGATGCCACCCAGAACCCGAGCGGGTGACCCGGCGATGGTCGGACCGGCAGAGGCGATAACGAGACGCCTGGTCTGCGCCCAGCCGGCCGCGACCGCCATCCACGACTACCGCGAGATGTTCGCGGAGCCGGAGATCAACCGGTGGTTACGGCCCGAGCCGCTGAAGCCCTTCACGAAGGCCGAGTCGGATCGCCTCTACCGCCACGACCGAGCCCACTGGAGGCAGCACCGCTTCGGTCCCTGGGCGGTTCGGGAGCGAGAGGGCGACCGGTTCGTGGGGCGGGGCGGACTCGCCTGGACCACTGTCGAGGGAAAGCGTGTGGTCGAGCTGCCCTGGTCGATCCGGACGGAGTTCCACGGCCAGGGCTACGCCACCGAGCAGGCGGAGGCCGCCCTGGCGACGGCGCGCACGCTCGGTCTCGATCGGGTCGTCTCGCTGACCCTCCCGCACAACATCGCGTCACGGCGCGTGATGGAGAAGATCGGCCTCGTCTGCGTCGGCCAGGTCACCCACGTCGGGCTGCCGCACGTCTTCTACGAGATGCGATTCTGATTCCCGGCGAGGTTTGCGGAACCTCCCCGGGGGTATCGAGTAGGCATGCCACTAGCACTGCTCCTGATAATCATTGGAATCGTCCTCGCCATCCTGGTCCACTGGGGCCTCGGGGTGGTCGTGATCGTGATCGGCCTGGTGCTGTTGGTCTGGCCGGCGATCGGAAACCGGTCGGGTCGAACCAGGGTGTGACCGGGTTCGGCGCTGGAACGA
>JBEBXB010000024.1:0-14656 GCA_040391885.1 Conexibacter woesei
GCCTGACCTCAATGACATAGTGTCAAAGCCCGTTCGTGACAGTTGTCTCTAACGACCACGAACGAGCGGTAAGGGCGCCTGCGCCGCGTCTACTTTGCACGCGACGAACGTGTATGGCGATCGCGGCTGGGCTCGCGGATATAGTGTCAGGGCGTGTTCGTGACCAATGCTGCAAGGGAGCAGCAGCGGATGCCGTCGGGAGGAAGTGGGTTCAAGTGGAGAAAACAGTCCGTCGCAAGCCGTTCGTGATCCGAGTCGGCCTACCAGGCCGCCTCGCTCTGTTGACGGTGATGATCCTCGGCATCCTGACCCTCGCCGCCGGCCATGCCCGGGCGGCGGAAGAGCCATTCCAGATCCAGTTCGACGACAGTGAGCTCCAGATCGGCGCGCTCGGGGACCTCGGGGGCCTGCCGCTCGGCGAGATGAGTTCGACCGCCTCGATCGATGGCACGTGGGATCCGGAGACGGGCGTCGTCAACGTCCCCAAGGGCAAGTTCCCCCTGCCCGAGCTCGGCCTCGACGAGCCGGTCAAGATCCGCGGCTTCATGGGCATCGAGAGTCCGGCCACGGGAACCTTCGACGCCTCGACCGGGCGGCTCGAGCTGGACGCGAAGGCCGGCGTGTGGGTATCGGTCAATGTGAAGCAGATCCTCGACCTTGCGTCCGAGAACGGCATCGACATCGGTTCGATCGGGGGCATCGATTCGAGCATGATCGGACTGCTCACGTCGTTCGTTTCCAACCTGACTTGTGGTTTCTCGCCGATGGATGTCCACTTCTCCACCGAGGGCAGCTCACTGGCGACCGGACAGCGCTTCACCAAGGGAACCACCGGTCCCGGCGCCATCACGGCCGAGTGGTCCCAGCTGGGGCCCTTCGGGGGCAAGACGAAGCTCCCGATCGTGAACATCGACCCCTGCCTGTTGATCAAGGACATGCTGCCGGGCCTGATCGGCGGGCTGGGCAGCGGCGACACCGGGGGAATCGACCTCGGGGACCTTGACCTCGGGGGTCTGCTCGACAACCTCGACAACGTCAATCTCGGGCCCAGCGGCCTGACCCTGATCCGGACTTCCGATACCAAGGGACCCGGCCACGGTCCGGGCCCGGGCCCGGGCCCGGGCACGAAGAATCCGATCGCCGGGGCGGTGCCGAAGCTGAAGCTCAAGGCGACCCCGAAGCGGCGGAAGATCAACTCGAAGCGAAACGCGCCGATCAAGGTCCGGGTGAAGAACGCGGGCAAGGCCGTCGCGGTGGGCACGCGGGTCTGCATGACCAAGGCGCCAGTCAGGAAGTACTGCCAGCGGCTCGGCCGTATCGCGGCCGGCAAGGCGAAGACCCGCACCTTCTGGGTCCGGTCGAAGCGCATCCGGTCGAAGTCCCCACGGTCGATCCGCCCCAAGTTCACCGTGACGGCCAAGAAGGCCAAGCGCGCCAACGCCCGGACCGCCCTCCGGTTCAGGCCACGCTGAGGCTGAGCCCGGTTCCGAGGATGCCGGCCAGGTCGGTCAGCAGGTGGTCGGCAAGCTGCTCGGCTTGCTGGCCTATCTCCGGCACCGCGGTCGTCTCCAGCAGCACCCCGTTGCGGATCGGCCCGATCGAGTAGAGCCGGTCGCTGGGCACGGCGTCCGCGCCGACCAATGCGCCGTCGGTGTCGACGTCGAAGCCGATGCCGAGCCCGTCGGTGCGCAGCAAACCCTGGTCCAGCAGCTCTCGGACGAGCGGCGAATCTAGACGGCGAGGATCCCAGGTGGGTCCGGTGCAGTTGATCACCCGATCGACGACCAGCCGCTCCTCCGCGTCGAGCCGGTTCAGGTGGAGATCGACGGTCACCCGGCCCTCGTCCAGCGCGATGCGATCGATTCCGGCAGCCCGGACCCGCAACCGCCGGTTGACCTTGAGGCGTTCCAACCCGAGCGCGACCCGCGGCGCCATCCGGTGACGGTGGATCCCCCAGATCCGGCCGAGGTCCGAGATGAATCGCTTCTGGTCACGCCGATCGAGCGACCGCCATAGGTCGTTCGTGATCGGGCGCAGCGAATCGAAGGCGACCCGCCAGTCCTCCCCGCGACTTCCGGCGATCGCAACCTCGGTGAGAAGCCGGGAGATCAACTCGGTCAGAGAACATCGCTCGTCGGGCATCGCGACCGGCCGGCCGCGGGTCGGCATCGTGTCCCCATGCGCCCGCGGGAGCAGCCCGTGCCGGGAAACCGCGTGGAGGGTCGGGCCGCCGGGGCCGCCGAGCGAAAGCGCCATGTCGACCATGGTCAGGCCGGTGCCGATCAGGAGGACAGCTTCGTCGCGGATCGGCTGATCGAGCGCCCCTTCGGCCCACGGGTCGCGGATGTAATGGGGGCTCTCGACGAGCTCCGGTTCGAGCCCGGGGATGTCCCCCGGTCGGCCGTTGCCCAGCGCCAGGACGATCCGGTCGGCATCCACGAACGACCCGTCGTCGAGCGTGATCCGGGTGGCACCCGATGGGGCGGCGACCGAGTCCTCGCCACTCTCGGTTCCGAGCCGTCCGTCGATCCCGATCGCGGTGGCCCGCCGATGTTCGAAGACGACCCGGTTGCCCGACTCGCGCCGAGTCCGGGCCAGGAGCGACTTGAGGTACCGGCCGAAGGTGCTGCGCGGCAGGTATTCCTGAGGCTGAGTCTCAGGGGCCGAGATCCGCACCCAGTCGAGGAAGTCAAAGGGACGATCGGGGAGCCCGATCATCTGGCCGGCCGGCACGTTCAGCCGGTGGTGCTCGTTCTCGGTCCGGTAAGCGAGGCCGGGGCCGGGCTCGGTCGCCGGGTCGATCAGCACGATCCGCAGTCCCGGAGCGGAACGCCGCATGAGCTGTATCGCCGTCAAGGTGCCGGCCGCACCGCCGCCGACTATCGCCACGGTCGCGCGGGGCGACGGGGGCCCGTCAGCCGTGACGACTCCCTCCCCCGGGCTGAACCCGGAGGCTTGGGCTTGAGCTGCCGGTGCGCCGATCGCATCGGTGACCGGTTCGACCTCGCTCGGCAGGTGGCCGTGGAGGCGCGAGTACTGGCTGCGGAAGAAGAGCAGCGGGCCCCTGTCCTCGAGGCGCCCGGCGCTGATCCGGACGACCTGTCCGACCACGAGCTCCTGGTCGCCCGCGGCCACCATGCTCTCGATCTCGCACTGGAGGTGCCCGAGGGTCTCGGGAAGGAGGGGTGGCAGATCGCCGTCTTCGATCAGGTCGATCCCGGTAAGCCCGCGGTCTTCTCCCGACGCGAAACGGGTGGAATGACCTGCCTGGTGCTCGGCCAGGATGTTGACCGCGAACCGGCCGGACTCCTTGATCGCCGCGACGGTTTCGCTATCCCGGTCGAGGCAGACCAGGACCAGCGGCGGCGAGACCGACACGGAGGTCAGCGAGCTGGCGGTGAGGGCGAGGGGGCGGCCGTCGCCGTCGCGGGTCGACACGACCGCGATGCCGGTGGCGAAGTTGCCCATCGCCCGGCGCAGATGCGGACCGATCTCCGTGCCGGTGACTCCCTGGCCGGTGACTCCCTGGCCCCTGACTCCCTGGCCGGTGGGCGAATCGTCGCCGGCGACCTCGCTCGCTGCCGTCATCAGGCGGGAACTCCGGCGAGCCAAGTCCCGCTTCGCTCGAGCCAGGCGGTGACCAGACCCTCGCTGCCGAGCGAAGCCAGCTCCGATTCGAGGGCGACGAGCGACGGGGTCGGGCAGGTCGCCCCCAGCTCCAGCAGAACCGGGCGGAGGTGGACATCCGCGGCGAGGGCGTGCCGAGCCTGACGGGCGATCATGAGGGGGATCGCCGTCTTGTCGATCAGGGCCGCCTCGGGCAGGCCGTCCAGGAAGAGCTTGAGCAGGCCGGCGTAGCTGCCGGCGATCGTCGGGCTGGCGGCGATCACGACCCGAGCGCCCAGGACCAGCCGGGAGAGCTCCACCGGGAAGGTGCGGTTCTCGAGCTCGAGCTCGATCAGGTCGATCGCCACCGCCGGGGTGCCGCCCAGCTGGTCGGCCAGCCCGTCGGCGACCCCGGAGGCCAGCTTGAGGGTGCGGCTGTCGCGGCGGGTGTTGCCGACGATGGCGACCACTTCCGGAGCGAATCCTGGATCTAGGAGGGAGTCAGTCATGCGGTAGTCCTGTCTTTCGTCGTCTTGGGTGGAAGGGGGGCCGGGGTCATTGCCCACGTCCCCGGCCCCCTACCGCCCATTGCGTCCAGCCGGGTCCAGCCCGGTCCCCGGCGGAGGAGAACCAGACATTTATTGAGTTTGTCTAGCTCCTTACTCAAGATACAACATGTTCTGCGATTCGCAAAGTGTCGGCCGTCACGCAGCCGCAAGATCCAACCCACCGGGGACGGCTCTCAGGCAGCCTTCGGAACCGCTCGCAGGACTTGGACCGGCAGCCTCGATTCGCTGACAGATGATCGCCTTCCCGGTAGCTTGGGCGGCCCCCGAACTGGAACGGGGTCGTCCGGATGCTCCGAACTCTCGTCTCGATCCCGCTCCTGATGCTGGCCCTCGCCGGTCTGCTCCTGACCGGCTGCGGCGAGACGGACGATCCCACCCGCACCCTCCGGATCTATGTCGGCCAACCGATGCGAGGGGACCGCGGCGGCGAGGACATGCTCCGCGCGGTCGAGATCGCCGTCGAGAACGCCGGCGGCCGGATCGACGGGGCCAAGCTGGAGGTGATCGGGATGAACGACGCCGCCGAGGACGGCCAGTTCGACCCCGCACTGGTCCGGAAGAACGCCCACCGGGCCGCCGCGGACGACCAGACGGTGGCCTATATCGGCGACTACGACTCCGGCGCCACCAAGATCGCGATGCCGATCCTGAACCGCGCCGGGATCCTCCACATCAGCTCCGGCGCGACGGCGGTCGAGCTGACCCGTCCCGACCCGAGGACGGGCGAGAAGATCAGGCCGACCGGCATCCGGACGTTCGGGCGGATCGTGCCGAACGACCGGATCCAAGCGGCGGCGCTGACCCAGTTCATGGACGAGGAAAGCGTCGCCCGGGTCTTCGTGATCGACGATCAGGGCGCCTACGGAGCCGGCCTCCGCCACGTGTTCACCCGTCTCGCCGGGCCCGCCGGGATCGAGGTCGTGGGAGCGCAGTCGATCTCCCCCGATGCCTCCGCCGGCACGGTCAACGACGCCGCCCAAGCATCGATCGACTCGGGAGCCCAAGCGGTGCTCTTCGCCGGCGCCGACCTGGAGATCGCCCGGAACCTCTTCCGCACCATCCACCGGACCGACCACTTCATGAAGCTCTTCGGGGGTGACGGCCTCGCCCTCGACGGCTTCCTGACCACCCTCGACGATCTCGAGCTGGACACGTACGTCACCGCGCCCGCGTTGCCAGTCGGGAACTACGCACGTTCCGGGAAGGCCTACTTCGAGACCTTCCGCGAACGGCACGGCGAAGAGGCGGAATCGATGTCGGTATTCGGATACGAGGCGGGAAGAGTCGTGGTCGATTCAATCCGGGAAGGTGTCCGGGACGACATCGCGACCGACCCGATCACCGAGCTGCGGAAGGGTGCCCGCAACGTGTTCTTCAAGACATCCGAACGATCCTCGCCACTCGGCAGCTACTCGATCGACGCCTGGGGAGACACCACCCTCTCGTTCTACGGGGCCTACCGGGTCGAAGACGGCAAGCTGGTCCTCGGCCGCTCGATCGACGTCCCCCGCTCCGTTCTCGGAAAGTCGTTCAGATGACCTTCGCCGCCAGCGTCATCATCCTGCTCGTCGGGATCGCGATCACCCTCGCCCTGATCTGGCTCGTCCGGAAGTACGTGCCGGCCGAGCTCCGGGGACACGAGGAACGCCGGGGCTGGGTGTTCGCCTTCTGCGGCGTGCTCTACGCGCTGGTGGTCGGTTTCGTGCTCGCCTTCGCCCTGAATGGGCATCAGACGGCGGAGTCGCAGGCAACCGCGGAAGCGGACTCGGTCGCAGCGCTTTCCCGCACCGCGACCCTGTTCGACGCCGAGAGCCGGGACCGGGTCGGCCACGAGTTGATCTGTTACGCCCGCTCGGTGATCGAAGACGAATGGCCGGCCATGGAAGAGGGCAGATCGTCCGCTCTCGCCTCGGCAGCGAACGATCGACTGTTCCAGTCCTTCGGCCGGCTGGGACGCGACGCACCGAACCACGCCGCACTGGCGACGTCGCTGGACCGGGTTCGCGACCTCGGCGAAGCGCGGGCCGCGCGGCTCCTGAAGAGCAACCAGAGCCTGCCGCCGATGTTCTGGATCTTCATGATCTTCGGCGGGCTGATCCTCACCGCCTACGCGACCGTCCTTGCCGGACGGGAACGAGCCAGCGGTCAGATCATGTTCATCCTGCCGGTCACCCTGCTGCTGCTCTGCTCGATGTATCTGGTCGCGGCGTTCGAGAAGCCGTTCCGCGACCCCAATGCGATCACCCCCCGGGCTATGGAGGTGGCGCTGGAATCAGTCACCTCGTTCATCCCGGACCCACGCGCCGACCGCCCCTGCCCCTGAGCCGGGACATTCGCCGAGTCGCTCCATCGCCCACCGGCCATTCGCTGGGGCGATCGACCGCGCACATCAAGACGGATCGCCCCAGCGAGTTTGGTTACTGGCTTGGGACGCCCGGGGCTCCCATCGCGTGGTAGCCGCCGTCGACGTGGATGATCTCGCCGGAGATGGCGCGGGCGAAGTCGGAAAGCAGGAAGCACACCGTGTCGGCGACCGGGACCGGATCGTCAGCGTCCCAGCCGAGGGGAGCGGCCGTGTCCCAGCCGTCGGCGAGGTCCCCGAAGCCGGGCACCCCGCTGGCCGCGGCGGTACGGATCGGACCGGCCGAGACGAGGTTCACCCTGTGGCCGGCGGGCCCCAGATCCCGGGCCAGGTAGCGGCTGGTCGCTTCCAGACCGGCCTTGGCCACGCCCATCCAGTCGTATGACGGCCAGGCGACGGTGGCATCGAAATCGAGCCCGACCAGGCTGGCTCCGTGCTCTTCCGGGAAGAGCGGGAGGAGAGCTTCAGCCACGGCCTTGAAGGAGAAGGCGCTCGTCTCGAAGGCGGCCAGGGCGCTTTCCCGGGGCGCCCCCAGGAAGTTCCCGCCCAGGGCATCTGGCGGAGCCCACGCGATCGCGTGGAGGACACCGTCGACCCGGCCCCACTCCTCCCCGACCCGGTCGGCAAGGAGGTCGAGATCGGCTTCCTCGTTGACATCGAGCTCGATGACCTCGACCGGCTCCGCGAGCCGGGAGGCGGCCCGCTCCGTCATCCGCCGCACCCGTCCGAAGCTGGTCAGCTTGACCTCCGCCCCCAGCTCCTGGGCCCGTGCGGCCACCGCGAAGGCGATGCTGCGACGGTTGACGACGCCGGTGACGAGGATCTTCCTCCCGGCCAACAGCCGGGAGTCCGGGGCCGAATCGTCCGGCATCAGAGGTAAACCGGCCGCGGGCTGGCCGCCGCCCCGGCGAAGGCGCCGATCTCCGGCGGGATGTGATCCTCCTCGAAGAGCGCCGGCACGCGGGCCGGTTCACGGCGCCACACGATCTCCACCTCGGCCCGGACCACCAGGCGATTGTCCTGATTCAGCACCCGCCACGCGAAGGTGACCAGGCCGCTCTCAGCGTCCAGCTCCTTGAGTCGATCGACCCGGGCTTCCAGATGGATCGTCTCCCCCGGCTTGACCGGCCGCTTGAACACGACCCGGTCGAAACCGCGGAGGGCGATCACCCGTTCCGGGTCGATCGGGGCAAGCCCGACCGAGCAGGAAAGCACGAGCAGGCCGTGCGCGATCCGTTCGCCGAACGGGGACCCCGCCGCCCACTGGGCATCGGTGTGGAGCGGATGGAAATCGCCGGTCACCCCGGCGAACGCGGCCAGGTCGGACTCATTGATCGTGCGGCCGTAGGTCCGGAACTCCTGGCCCGGCTCCAGCCGGTCGAATCCGCTGCTGAACAGTTCGCTCACTTCCATATCTTCATCCTCCGTCTTCTTCTGTTTCGGTTCGGGAAATGGGTCGCCACCGCCTGTCGGAACTCGGCCGCCGCGTGGCGGTGACCGAGCGCCGATGGGTGGAGACCATCGGGCTCGAAGTTCTCGGGCTCGCTTATCCCCGGGTGGTCGATCACGTCGAGGCAGGTGACGTCGCGGCTCGCGGTGACCTTGAAGATGGCCTGGTTGAGCTCGCGCATCCCCGACTGGATCCGGGTGGCAGTCCGGGGGCCGGCGCCATCGAAGGACCATCCCTCTGGGTAGGTCGCGGCGAGGATCGTCACCCCGGGCAGAGACCGCTGCAGGCGGTCGATGATCAACTCCAGCCGGCCGGCGAAGCTGGGGATGTCGGGCCGGAGGCTGAGGATCACGTCGTTGGCGCCGCAGACCAAGGTCACCAGGTCCGGGCGCGCGGCGATCGCGGCCGGCACCTGTTCCAGCACCGCCCGGCTGTCGGCACCGTCGCGAGCCAGGTTGACGTACTCCAGGTCGGGGCTGTCCTCGCTCAGGTCCCGAGCGAGCAGATCGGGCCAGCGCCGCCCCGACTCGAGCCCGTTGCCGGCCGTGAAGCTGTCGCCCAGGGCGACGTACACGTTCATCGGGTCGACCCGATCGTCTCGAGGGCCCAGGCCAAGGTCGATCGGGTCTCGGAGGGTTCGATCACTTCGTCCACGAATCCGCTCGCCGCTGCGGCGGTGGCCGTGAGGTGGCGCTCCGCGTACTCGGAGGTGAGCCGTTCGCGCTCCGCGTCCGAGCTGCCGTCGAGCTCGCGGCGATGCACGAACCGCACCGCCTGCCCGGCCGACATGATTCCGATCTCCGCCCGCGGCCAGGCGAAGACCATGTCCGCCCCGAGGTCGCGGGAGTTCATGGTGATCGCGGCGCCGCCGTAGGCCTTGCGCATGACCACGGTGAGGCGGGGAACGGTCGCCCCGGCGAAGGCACGGAGCAGCGACGCGCCGTGGCGGATCACCCCGGCCTGCTCCTGCCGCGCACCCGGCATGAATCCGGGCGTGTCGACAAGCACCACCAGAGGCAGACCGAAGCGATCGGCGTTGTCCACGAAACCGGCCGCCTTCTCCGCCGCTTCCGCGTCGATCACCCCGCCGAAACGACGCGGTTGGTTGGCGACCACCGCCACGGGACGGTCCTCGATCCGGGCGAAACCGGTGAATATCCCGGAACCCCATCGGGGGTGGATCTCGATCAGGCTGTCGCGATCGACGACCGCGTCGACGGTGTGCCGCACGTCATAGGTCCGGCGTGGATCGTGCGGCACCGTCTCGCCCGGGTCGCGATCGACCTCGGGTCCGGGGCCCACCACGGGACCGGATCCGGGACGGGCGTCCGATCGTGAACTCAACAGCCCGAGCAGGTGGCGGGCCTTGGCGATCGCGTCCAGCTCGGTCTCGGTGACGATCTGGCAGACCCCGTTCGATTCGTGGATCCGCGGTCCGCCGAGGTCCTCCATCGAGATCTCCTCGCCCACCGCTTCGGCGACGACCTGCGGCCCGGTCAGGAAGAGCCGGGCGTCGCGGCTCATCAGGACGAAGTCCGTCAAGGCCGGCGAGTAGGCGCCGCCGCCGGCAGAGATGCCGCCGACGATCGTGAGCTGGGGCACGGTGCGGGAGAGCCGCACGCTTTCGCGGAAGATGCGGCCGTAGCCCGCCAGGCCGGCGTGGCCCTCCTGGAGCCGCGCCCCACCGGACTCGACGAAGCCGACGATCGGCGCGCCAGCCTCGCCGGCCATCTTCATGGTGCGGAGGATCGTCTCCGCCTGCGCCCCGCCGAGGGACCCGCCGAGGAAGGCGGGATCCTGGCTGTAACAGAAGATCGGGCAGCCTCCGACCCGGCCGGCGCCGGCGATAACGCCGTCACCCGGCCGCGCCCGATCACCCAGGCCGTCGGAGACAACGGCTGAGCGGAGTGGCCGGAAGCTGCCCGTGTCGCAGAGGGATTCCAGTCGCTCCTGGGGAGAGAGATGGAGGCCCGGAGCCTCTGCGGTTGCCGCGACGGTGGTGCTCATGTCGCGGCAAGACAGAGCACGGCGTTGTGACCGCCGAACCCGAAGGAGTTGGAGATGGCGAGACGACGATCGGCCGAGGGGCCGGCACCGTTCGCGGGAATGCCGCTGCGGGTCGCGAGCGGGCGGGGACCGTCGGCGACGTAGTCGAGGTCGAGCCCTTCCTCGGCCTCTTCCCAGCCGACCGTGGGCGGGGCCACGCCCTGCCGCAGCGAACGGATCGTCGCAACCGCTTCGACCGCGCCGGCGGCGCCCATCAGATGGCCGATCACCGACTTGGTCGAGCTGACCGGGATCGTCGCGGCATGCGCCCCGAGGGCACGCTTGAGGGCCTCGGTCTCGGAGCGGTCGTTCAGCGGCGTCGAGGTGCCGTGGGCGTTGACGTAGTCGAGCTGGCCCGCGGTGATCCCGGCATCGCTCAGGGCCAGGGCGATCGCCCGGGCCGAACCGTCTCCGGCCGGATCCGGGGCGGTCAGATGATGGGCGTCGCAGGTGGCGCCGTATCCGAGGATCTCGCCGATCACGTCGGCACCGCGGGCCTCCGCGGACTCGGCTGACTCGATCACCAACACACCGGCGCCCTCACCCATCACGAAGCCGTCGCGGCGGGCATCGAAAGGCCGGGAGATCCCGGTCGGCGACGTCGCCCCCATCGAGGCGAAGGCGGCGATCGCGATCCCGGTCATGGCCGATTCGGAGCCTCCGGTGAGGACGGCGTCGACCTGGCCGGAACGGACGAGCCGCACCGCTGTCCCGATCGCGTTCGCGCCGGCCGCACAGGCCGAGACAACACCGAACGACTCGCCCTTGAGCCCGAACTTCATCGCCAGGGCCGCGGCCCCGGCGTTGCCCATCATCAGTGGCACCGCCAGCGGGGAAACGGCCTTGGGGCCCTTTTCCCGCAGCACGGCACCCTGGCTCTCCAGGGAGCCGATGCCACCGATTCCGGTGCCGATCACGCAACCGATCCGCTCCGGCGCGTAGGGCAGACCGTCGTCCCAGCCGGCCTCGGCGATCGCCTCGTCGGCGGCCGCGATGGCCAGCTGGGTGAAGCGGTCGGCCCGGCGGGCCTCCTTGCGGCTGAGGAAATCGAGCGGGCTGAAGTCACGGCAGGCGGCGACCCCGTCCTCGATCCCGGAGGTGCCTTCGCACCAGCGATCGAGCAGGGCCGCGCCGCCCACCCCGAGGGGTGTGACGGCACCTGTTCCGGTGACGACGACCCGTTGACTCATGCGGACTTCGCCACCACCATGTCGATGACGTCGCCGACCGTCTTCAGGTTCTGGACGTCGTCCCCGACCAGTTCGACTCCGAACTCGTCTTCGACGATCTGGGCGATCTCGACGAGGTCGAGCGAGTCGACGTCGAGTGATTCGAAGGTCGCCTCACGGTTGATGTCGCCAGGCTCGGCGCCGACTTCGATCAGCCCTGCGGTGATCACCTTCTCCGCTGTTTCGGGGGATGCCTTTACTTTCATGTTTCTCCTTTGTTTCTGTTCGGCCGGGCGATCCGGCGGTTGTTCAGGCGGTCAGGCCGCCGTCGACGGTGAGAGTGGTTCCAGTGACGTAGGCGGCCGCTTCCGAGACGAGGAAATCGACGCAGGCGGCGATCTCGTCCGGGGTTCCGGCCCGCCTGGCGGGGATCCGCTCGAGGAAGGATTCGGCGCCGACGTCCGCGGTCAGGCCGGTCTCGACGAAGCCCGGGGCCACCGCGTTCACGGTGATGCCCCGCCGCGCGACCTCGGCCGCGACGGTCTTGGTCATCCCGATCAAGCCCGCCTTGGAGGCGGCGTAGTTGGCCTGGCCCGGGTTCGCCCGGGGGCCCACGATCGAGGCGATGTTGACGATCCGGCCGAACCGGGCGCGGAGCATCGGACCGAGGGCACGGCGGGTGAGCCGGAACGGTGCCGAGAGATTGGTCTCGATGACGCTGTCCCAGCGGTCGTCGCCGATCCGCGGGGCGAGGTCGTCGGCACGACGGCCGGCGTTGTTGACGAGCACGAGCACCGGCCCGAATTCCGCTTCGAGGTCCGAGATCACCCGGTCGGCCGCTTCCGGCTCGTCTAGATCGGCGCCGAGGGCGACGGCCCGTCCGCCTCCGGATTGGATCTCCTCGACGATCGCGGCGGCACCATCCGCACCACTGCGGAAGTGGACCCCGACCGGCCATCCGGCGGCGGCGAGTCGCCGGGCGATCGCGGCACCGATCCCGGCGGAGGCGCCGGTGACCAGGGCACCGCCGGTTCGCTTAGGGGTGGGATCGGGACTGCCGTGGCTGCTCGGCGCGGCTTCGCCCGTGGCGGCGACAGCCTCGCCGACGGCATCGGGGGAGATGACCCCGTTGCTGGATTCAGGCCGTGACATGGTCGACACCTCTTTCTGAAGATTCGGTTTCCAGGCCGGGGATCGGGCTCGCTCCCGGGGCGGTGAGAGCCGCGGCCATCCGTTCGGCGGCGCCCGGCCTGACCGGGCCCCACTCGACGACTCCCGCTCCCCAGGTGAGGCCACCGCCGAAGGCACCGAGCAGCACCGTGTCGCCCTCGCTCAGACGGCCGGTGGCGAGCGCTTCGCCCAAGGCGATCGGGATCGAGGCGGCCGATGTGTTCCCGTACCGGGCGACGCAGTCGACCACGCGGTCCCCGTCGAGCTCCAGGCGGGCGCCGACCGCTTCGATGATCCGGCTGTTGGCCTGGTGGTAGGCAAAGAGGTCGACCTCGCCCAACGTGGTCCCGGCCGCTTCCGCCGCGGCGAGCGTGCATTCGGCGAGTCGCTCGACCGCCTGCCGGAAGGTGTCGTGGCCCTTCATCCGCACGATCGCCTCGGCCCGGGTCGCTTCGACCAGATGGCCGCGGCCCCCGTCGGCGGAGAGCTCGATCGGGCCGATGCGGCCAGATCCGGCCGGGGCCGAGCCGTCCAGGACGATCGCCCCGGCGCCGTCGGCGAAGATGCCGGCGGTCGAGCGGTCGTCGTGATCGATGACCCGATGCATCAGCTCGGCACCGACCACCAAGACCCGCGTCGCCCGGCCCGATTCGATCCAGGCCGCGCCGGTAGCGAGCCCGGCGAGAAAGCCGGTGCAGGCCGAGTTGAGGTCGTAGACGCCGGCCTTTCCGGCACCGAGGCGATCGGCCAGGAGCGCGGCGCCGGCCGGGCAGAGCATGTCGAAGCTGCAGGTCGCCAGCAGCACCAGATCGAGGTCGGCGGGTTCGGTGCCGGACTCGGCCAGAGCGTGCTGTGCCGCCTCCGTCGCGAAGTCGAGCAGGGTCTCCTCCGGGCCGGCGACACGGCGCTCGCGGACCCCTGTCCGCTCGGCGATCCAGTCGTCGGACACCCCGAGCCTTTCGGCGATCGGGGCGTTGGGCCGGACGGTGTCCGGCAGCGCTACTCCGAGACCGGCGATCAAACCGTGACCGCCATCCACGGGGTGGGCAGCGGCCGGAGCTCGATCAGGGGTGCGTCTTCGGTGAGCGAGCGGGCCTCGACCCCCTCGACCGTGCGCCCGACCAGCCCGCTCAGGACGTGCCCGGGGCCGGATTCCAGGAACCGGCTCACGCCGCTGGCCCGCAGCCCGAGAACCGTCTCCCGCCAACGGACGGGTGAGGTCAGGGAGGCCAGCAGGCCGGCGCGGAGATCGCTGAAAGGGGATGCCGTGACCGAAGAGACGAGGCAGGTTTCGGGCTCGCGGACCTCGACGGCGTCGAGCGCTTCGCGGAAGGCGGGGACGGCGGTGTGCATCGCCGGGGTGTGGAAGGCGCCCGCGACCGGGAGTCGCACCGCCCGGATGCCGGCCTTGCGCAACCGGAGCCGGGCTTCGCCGATCGCGTCCTTCGGGCCGGAGAGGACGACCTGGTCGGGAGCGTTGTCGTTGGCCACAGTCAGGCCGAGTGTCGTGGCCACCAGACCGGTTCCCTCGAACCGGCCCAGCACCGCGAGCATTGCGCCCGGGTCGTTCTCCGCCGAGTCCTGCATGGCCCGGCCCCGGGCGACCGCCAGATCGAGCCCGTCCTCGACCGAGATCGCCCCGGCGGCCGCAGCGGCGGCCAGTTCGCCCAGTGAATGTCCGGCGATGTAGTCGCCGCGAGGTGAGCCGGCGGCCTGCCAGCCGGAGATCGCCGCGCAGTAGAGAGCGGGCTGCTGGAAGGCGGTGCCGTCCTCGATCCGTTCGAACGGATCCGAGCCGACAGCCGCGGTCGCCTGCTCGAGAAGGTCTGGGTTCTGCCCGGCGACCAGCTCGCGCATCTCACTCTGCTGGGAGCCCTGGCCGGGAAAGATCACTGCTGTCAGGTCCGATTCGATCACGGGATCGATCCTGCCCTGCAGTCGGTCCCCCGTGGGGCGATTCCGACCTCAAACCCCCCGACCGGGGGACCCCTCCCATCCAACCGGACTACCGCCGAACCCGACAGACCCCGGAACCGGCCTGCGCGGGCAGCGACCGGGGCGATCGCCCTCTTCCCAACCCAACCGGGGGCGATCGGCTTCACTGGAATCAGGGAGATCGCCCCCGGTCTTCCCGGCTACCGCCTCCGGATCAATCGCTGGGGCGATTTGTCTTGATGTGCACGGTCGATCGCCCCAGCGATTGGAAACGGGTTCTCAAAGCGGGCGGGCCCCGGGGCCGGGGCTGGGGCGGGGGGTCGGGGGGTCCGGGGGCGGGGACCCGGGG